>NZ_CALDGS010000064.1 GCF_937941905.1 uncultured Mycolicibacterium sp.
TCATCACCGGCATGCAGCCGGCCGCCCCGCCCCACACCACGTTCTGCGAGGTGCGCCGCTTGAGCACCAGCGTGTAGACCAGCACGTAGAAGGCGATGGTGGCGCCGGCCAGGTGCGCGGCGAGCATGTTGGTGGTCCACCACAGGTAGAAGAACGAGCCCACCGACAGCGCCAGGCCGAACACCAGCGCGTGGGTGCGCGGCACCGTCTGACGGGCCAGCGGCCGCCGCTCGGTGCGCTTCATCACCTTGTCGATGTCGGCGTCGGCCACGCAGTTCAGCGCGTTGGCCCCGCCGGCGGCCAGGATGCCGCCCACCAGGGTGTTGAGGATCAGCAGCGGATCGACCGTGCCACGCTCGGCCAACAGCATCGCCGGGATCGTGGTGACCAGCAGCAACTCGATCACCCGCGGCTTCGTCAACGCCAGATACGCCAGCATCCGCTGACCGATCCGACCCGGCGCGACGTGCTCGCGAATGGCCACGCTCAATTAACTCCTCACCGGCTCCGGCAGCCCAGGGACGTCTACTACAGACGATGGTAGACCTCCCCCACCCCGGGAAGAAATCACGGCCCGGAATTCGATGCGGGCGGAGGCCATGCGTCCGCCCGGCCCGGCCCACTAGGGTGGGGCGTAATCAGCAATTCCCGTCCCGACAGAATGAAAGCCGTGACCACCACACCCGAAGAGATCTCCGCGCTCACCCGCCCGAACCTGCCCGACGACTGGACCGAGCTCGACTCGGCCGCCGTCGACACCGTCCGCGTGCTGGCCGCGGATGCGGTCCAGAAGGTGGGCAACGGCCATCCCGGCACCGCCATGAGCCTGGCGCCGCTGGCCTACACGCTGTTCCAGCGGCACATGCGGCACGACCCCAGCGACGTGCACTGGATCGGCCGGGACCGGTTCATCCTGTCGGCCGGGCACTCCAGCCTGACCCTGTACCTGCAGCTGTACCTGGGCGGGTTCGGCCTGGAGCTCGACGACATCAAGGCGCTGCGGACCTTCAAGTCCAAGACGCCCGGGCATCCGGAGTTCCGGCACACCCCGGGTGTGGAGATCACCACCGGCCCGCTCGGCCAGGGTCTGGCGTCGGCGGTCGGCATGGCGATGGCCGCCCGCTACGAGCGCGGCCTGTTCGACCCGGACGCCCCGGCCGGCACCAGCCCGTTCGACCACTACATCTACGTCATCGCCTCCGACGGCGACATCGAGGAGGGCGTGACCGGCGAGGCGTCCTCGCTGGCCGGCACCCAGCAGCTGGGCAACCTGATCGTCTTCTACGACGACAACCGGATCTCGATCGAGGACGAGACCCGCATCGCGCTGACCGAGGACACCGTCAAGCGCTACGAGGCCTACGGCTGGCACGTGCAGGTCGTCGAGGGCGGCGAGAACGTCGTCGGCATCGAGCGGGCCATCGCCGAGGCCAAGCGGGTCACCGACAAGCCGTCGTTCATCGCGCTGCGCACCGTCATCGGCTACCCGGCGCCGAACCTGATGAACACCGGCAAGATCCACGGCGCCGCGCTCGGCGAGGCCGAGGTGGCCGAGGTCAAGCGGATCCTCGGCTTCGACCCGGAGCAGACCTTCGAGGTGCGCGACGAGGTCATCGCGCACACCCGCAAGCTCGTCGAGCGCGGCCGTGCCGCGCACCGCGCCTGGCAGGCCGACTTCGACGCGTGGGCGCAGCGCGAGCCGGAGCGCAAGCGGCTGCTGGACCGGCTTACCGCCGGCGAACTGCCCGAGGGCTGGGACGCCGACCTGCCCACCTGGGAGCCGGGCGCCAAGGAGGTGGCCACCCGGTCGGCCTCCGGCGCGGTGCTGTCGGCCGTCGGCCCGAAGCTGCCCGAACTGTGGGGCGGCTCGGCGGACCTGGCCGGCTCGAACAACACCACGATCAAGGGCGCGACCTCGTTCGGGCCGGAGTCGATCTCGACCAAGGAGTACACCGCCCACCCGTACGGGCGCACGCTGCACTTCGGGGTGCGCGAGCACGCCATGGGCGCGATCCTCAACGGCATCGTGCTGCACGGCCCGACCCGCGCCTACGGCGGCACCTTCCTGCAGTTCTCCGACTACATGCGGCCCGCGGTGCGGCTCGCCGCGCTGATGGACATCGACCCGATCTACGTCTGGACCCACGACTCCATCGGCCTCGGCGAGGACGGCCCGACCCACCAGCCGATCGAGCACCTCGCCGCGCTGCGCGCCATCCCCAACCTGTCGGTGGTGCGCCCGGCCGACGCCAACGAGACCGCCTACGCCTGGCACACCGTGCTGCGCCGCGGCGCCCGCAGCGGCCCGGTCGCGCTGTGCCTGACCCGCCAGGGCGTGCCCGTGCTGGAGGGCACCAGCCGCGAGGGGGTGGCCCGCGGCGGGTACGTGCTCGGCGGTGACACCGACGAGACCCCGGACGTGGTGCTCATCGGCACCGGCTCGGAGCTGCAGCTGTGCGTGGCCGCGCAGCGGATCCTCGCCGAGCAGGGCGTGGTGGCCCGCGTCGTGTCGATGCCCTGTGTGGAGTGGTTCGAGGCCCAGCCGGTCGAGTACCGCGACCGGGTGCTGCCGCCGGCGGTGTCGGCCCGGGTGGCGGTCGAGGCCGGGATCGCCCAGAGTTGGCACAAGCTGGTCGGTGACACCGGCGAGGTCGTCTCCATCGAGCACTTCGGCGAGTCGGCCGACTACAAGACCCTGTTCCGCGAGTACGGCTTCACCCCGGAAGCCGTCGTCGCGGCCGCGGAGCGGACCCTCAACAACTGATCGATCGGGGCGACACGACCGAAAGGCGACCACGATGGCCCAGAACGCGAACCTCGCGGCGCTGTCCGCGGCGGGGGTGTCCGTCTGGCTCGACGACCTCTCCCGCGAGCGGCTGCGCAGCGGCAACCTGCAGCAGCTGATCGACACCCGGTGTGTGGTGGGTGTCACCACGAACCCGACGATCTTCCAGGCCGCCCTGTCGGGCGGCACCAGCTACGACGCACAGATCGCCGAGCTGGCCGAGCGCGGCGCCGACGTCGACGCCGCCATCCGCACCGTCACCACCGACGACGTGCGGGAGGCCTGCGACGTGCTGCGGCCGCAGTGGGAGGCCTCCGACGGGGTCGACGGCCGGGTGTCCATCGAGGTGGACCCGCGGCTGGCGCACGACACCGACCGCACCATCCTGCAGGCCATCGAGCTGTGGAAGATCGTCGACCGGCCCAACCTGCTGATCAAGATCCCGGCCACCCGGGCCGGGCTGCCGGCGATCACCGCGGTGCTGGCCGAGGGCGTGTCGGTGAACGTCACACTGATCTTCTCGGTACAGCGCTACCGCGAGGTGATGGACGCCTACCTGGCCGGCCTGGAGGCCGCCCGGCAGGCCGGCCACAACCTGTCCGACCTGCACTCGGTGGCGTCGTTCTTCGTGTCCCGGGTGGACACCGAGATCGACAACCGGCTGGAGCGCATCGGCACCCCCGAGGCGCTGGAGCTGCGCGGCAAGGCCGGCCTGGCCAACGCCCGGCTGGCCTACGCGGCCTACCAGGAGGTGTTCGAGGGCGGTGCGCGCTTCGCGGCGCTGCGGGCCGACGGGGCCCGGGTGCAGCGGCCGTTGTGGGCGTCGACCGGGGTGAAGAACCCGGCCTACCCGGACACCCTCTACGTCACCGAGCTGGTCGCCCCCAACACGGTCAACACCCTGCCGGAGAAAACGCTGGAGGCGGTGGCCGACCACGGGGTGATCACCGGCGACACCGTCACCGGCCGGGCCGCCGAGTCCCAGCAGGTCTTCGACCGGCTCACCGCGCTGGGCGTCGATCTCGACGACGTGTTCGCCGTCCTCGAGGACGAGGGCGTGGCCAAGTTCGAGGCGTCCTGGGCGGAGTTGCTCGACGCCACCGGAAAGCAGCTCGCCGCCGCGAAATGACCGCCGACGGCGCACCCGGAGCCGCCGGGGCGGGCGACCATCCCGTACCCGGGCTGATCGCCCCGGCCCCGGCCGGGTGGCGCAATCCGCTGCGCGACCCCCGCGACCGGCGCATGCCGCGCATCGCCGGGCCGTGCGGGATGGTGATCTTCGGGGTCACCGGGGACCTGTCCCGCCGCAAGCTGATGCCGGCGATCTACGACCTGGCCAACCGGGGGCTGCTGCCCGCCGCGTTCTCACTGGTCGGGTTCGCCCGCAGGGACTGGGCCGACGAGGATTTCGGGCAGATCGTCTACGACGCCGTGCGTGCGCACTCGCGCACCCCGTTCCGCCAGGAGGTGTGGGACCGGCTCGCCGAGGGGCTGCGGTTCGTGCAGGGCAGCTTCGACGACGACGCGGCGTTCGAACGGCTGGCCGACACCCTGGCCCGGCTCGACGTCGAACGCGGCACCGGCGGTAACCACGCCTTCTACCTGTCGGTCCCGCCGGACGCGTTCCCGGTGGTGTGCGAGCAGCTGCACCGCACCGGGCTAGCCCGGCGCCAGGAGGGCCGGTGGAGCCGGGTGGTGATCGAGAAGCCGTTCGGCCACGACCTGGCCAGCGCGATCGAGCTGAACCGGGTGGTCAACCGGGTGTTCCCGGAGGAGTCGGTGTTCCGCATCGACCACTACCTCGGCAAGGAGACCGTCCAGAACATCCTGGCGCTGCGGTTCGCCAACGAACTGTTCGAGCCGGTGTGGAACGCCCACTACGTCGACCACGTGCAGATCACCATGGCCGAGGACATCGGCCTGGGCGGGCGGGCCGGCTACTACGACGGCATCGGCGCGGCCCGCGACGTCATCCAGAACCACCTGCTGCAGCTGCTGGCGCTGACCGCCATGGAGGAGCCGGTCAACTTCAGCCCGGCCGAGCTGCAGGCCGAGAAGATCAAGGTGCTCTCGGCCACCCGGCTGGCCCAGCCGCTGTCGCAGACCACCGCCCGCGGCCAGTACACCGCCGGCTGGCAGGGCGGCCGGCAGGTGGTCGGCCTGCTCGACGAGGAGGGATTCTCCCCCGACTCCACCACCGAGACCTTCGCGGCCATCACCCTGGAGGTCGACACCCGCCGCTGGGCCGGTGTGCCGTTCTACCTGCGCACCGGAAAACGCCTGGGCCGCCGGGTGACCGAGATCGCGCTGGTGTTCAAGCGGGCGCCGCACCTGCCGTTCGACGCGACCATGACCGCCGAACTGGGCGCCAACGCGCTGGTGATCCGGATCCAGCCGGACGAGGGCATCACGCTGCGGTTCGGCTCCAAGGTGCCCGGCAGTGCGATGGAGGTCCGCGACGTCAACATGGACTTCTCCTACGGCTCGGCGTTCGCCGAGGACTCCCCCGAGGCCTACGAGCGGTTGATCCTGGACGTCCTGCTCGGCGAGCCGTCGCTGTTCCCGGTCAACGCCGAGGTCGAGCTGTCCTGGCGGATCCTGGATCCGGTGCTGGAGTACTGGGCGTCGGGCGGGCGGCCGGAACCGTACGAGGCGGGCACCTGGGGCCCGTCGTCGGCGTTCGAGATGCTGCGCCGTTCCGGGCGGGAATGGCGGCGGCCGTGATCGTCGATCTGCCCGACACCACCACCACCGAGATCAGCAAGCGCATCACCCGGCTGCGCGAGGAGGGCGGCGCGGTCACCCTGGGCCGGGTGCTCACGCTGGTGATCGTCGCCGATGGTCCCGACGGGTTCGAGGAGGCCCTCGACGCGGCCGTCTCGGCCGGCCGCGAGCACCCCAGCCGGATCGTCGTGGTGGTGCCGGCCGACGCCGGCGCACCCACCGCCCGGCTGGACGGGCAGCTGCGCGTCGGCGGCGACGCCGGGGCCGGCGAGGTGGTGGTGCTGCGCATCTCCGGCCCGCTGGCCGACCACGCCGCCGCGGTGGTGCTGCCGTTTCTGCTGCCCGACACCCCGGTCGTGGTGTGGTGGCCCGGCACCGCCCCGGCCGTGCCTGCGCAGGACCCGATCGGCCGGCTCGCGGTGCGCCGCATCACCGACGCCACCGGGGCGCCGGATCCGCTGGCCACCATCCGCGGCCGGCTGCACGGCTACACACCGGGCGACACCGACCTGGCCTGGAGCCGGATCACCTACTGGCGGGCGCTGCTGGCCGCCGCGCTGGATCAGCCGCCGTACGAACCGGTTTCGGCCGTGCTGGTGAGCGGGCTGCAGGAGGAGCCGGCGCTGGACCTGCTGGCCGGGTGGCTGGCGGTGCGGCTGGACTGCCCGGTGCGCCGCGCGGTGGGCCCGCTGCAGGTGGAGCTGGTGCAGCCCGGCCGGACGATCAGGCTGAGCCGGCCGCAGGACGGGGTCACCGCGACGTTGCGCCGCACCGGCCGGCCGGATGCGCTGATTCCGTTGGCGCGCCGGGGAACCCGGGAGTGTCTGGCCGAGGATCTGCGTCGGCTGGATCCGGACGAGATCTACCACGAGGCGCTGCAGGGCATCGACAGGGTGGAGTACGTATGACGACGGTCGTCGAGACCTTCCCCGACGCCACCGCGCTGGCCACCGCGGCCGGCGACCGGTTGGTGTCGGCGATCAACGACGCGGTCGCCGCCCGCGGCCGGGCGCTGGTGGTGCTCACCGGCGGCGGCAGCGGTATTGCGCTGCTGCGCCGGGTGGCCGAGCGCGCCGGCGAGATCGACTGGGGCCGGGTGCATCTGTTCTGGGGGGACGAGCGGTTCGTGCCCGCCGACGACGACGAACGCAATTTCAAGCAGGCTCGCGAGGCGCTGCTGGACCGGGTGGACGTCCCGGCCGCCAACGTGCACCCGATGGCGGCCAGCGACGGCGAGTTCGGCGACGACATCGAGGCGGCCGCCGCCGCCTACCAGCGGTTGCTCGGCCGGTTCGCCGAGCCCGGCGAGCCCGCGCCGGTGTTCGACGTGCACCTGCTCGGCATGGGCGGTGAGGGACACGTCAACTCGCTGTTCCCGCACACCGCCGCGGTGCGCGAGCGGCAGCGGTTGGTGGTGCCGGTCACCGACTCGCCCAAGCCGCCGCCGCGGCGGATCACCCTGACCCTGCCCGCGGTGACCCGGTCCCGGCAGGTGTGGCTGGTGGTCGGCGGGGCCGCCAAGGCCGACGCGGTGGCCGCCGCGATCGGTGGGGCCGCCGCGGACGATGTGCCGGCCGCCGGTGCGGTGGGCCGGGAGGCCACGGTGTGGTTCCTGGACGCGGAGGCGGCCAGCCGGCTCTAACCCGGTGATCTCGGTCGGAGGGGTCATAATGGCCGCATGGCTGACCGGGGTGCCGACAGGGCCGGGACGCGCACGGGCCGGGAGCGCATCCAGAAGCTCGCCCAGGCCGCGCTGAACGCCGACCTGACCGTCGAGCAGCTCGAGGACATCCTGTCCGGGATGAACGAGGCGCTGGCCGGCATCGACCGCACGATGTCCGGGATGAACGGCACCCTGGCACATTTCGAGCAGACCCTGGAGGTCTTCGACGCCACCCTGGCCCGCATCAACGAGCTGGCGCCGCGGCTGCACGCCGTGGTGGAGCGGATGGAGGGCGTGGTCACCCGGGTGGAGCGGCTCGTCGGCATCGGCGAGACCGCGCTGACACCGCTGACCGCCACCGAGACCGCGGTGCGCGGGGTGGTCAGGGCGCTGCTGCCCCGCCGCTCCCAGGCGTGAACGTGAGCGGGTGCGCGAAATCCACGCGAATTCCCGCACGCCCGCTCACGTTCGTGGGCCCGGGCGTGCTCAGCCGCTGTTGCGCAACGCGGAGGCCAGCCCGCTCATGGTGAGCAGGATGCCGCGGCGCACCAGCTCGTCGGTCTCGCCGGCGCGGTAGCGGCGCAGCAGCTCCACCTGCAGGTGGTTCAGCGGCTCGAGGTACGGGAACCGGTTGAACACCGACCGGGCCAGCGCCGGGTTGTCGGCGAGCAGGTCGTGGCCGGTGACCAGCCGGTGCATCCGCAGGGTGCGGCCGTACTCCGCGGTGATCATGCCGAACACCCGCCGCCGCAGGGCCGCGTCGGGCACCAGTTCGGCGTACCGGGCGGCCAGGCCCATGTCGGCCTTGGCCAACACCTGCGCCATGTTCGACAGCACGGTGGTGAAGAACGGCCAGCGCCGGTACAGGTCCTGCAGCACCGCCAGCCGCGACCCGTCCTCGCCGATCCAGGACTCGATCGCGCTGCCCACCCCGTACCAGCCGGGCAGCATCACCCGGCACTGGCTCCAGGCCAGCACCCACGGGATGGCCCGCAGGTCGGCGATCGACGTGGTGGGTTTCCGCGACACCGGCCGGCTGCCGATGTTGAGCGCCCCGATCTCGCCGACCGGGGTGGAGGCGGTGAAGTAGTCGACGAATCCCGGTGTCTCGTGCACGAGTTCGCGGTAGGCGCGCTCGGCGCGGGCGGCCAGCTCGTCGAGCACCCGGTAGGCCGACTCGGCGTCGTCGCCGAGGCCCTCCACGTCGAGCAGGGTGGCCTCCAGGGTGGCGGCGACCAGCGCCTCGAGGTTGCGGTAGGCCAGCCGCGGTTCGGCGTACTTGGCGGCGATCACCTCGCCCTGTTCGGTCAGCCGCAGCGCCCCGTTCACCGCGCCGGGCGGCTGGGCCAGGATCGCGTTGTAGCTCGGCCCGCCGCCGCGGCCGACGGTGCCGCCGCGGCCGTGGAAGAACCGCAGCCGGATCCCGGTCTGCCGGGCGGTCTCCACCAGCGCCAGCTCGGCCCGGTACAGCGCCCAGTTCGCGGCCAGGTACCCGCCGTCCTTGTTGGAGTCGGAGTAGCCGAGCATCACCTCCTGGTGGTCGCCGCGGGCGGCCACCAGGCGCCGGTAGACCGGTTCGGCCAGGGCGGCGCGCAGGATGTCCGCGCCGCGCTGCAGGTCGTCGATGGTCTCGAAGAGCGGCACGATGCCGACCGGGCAGCGCGGTTCGGTGAGGTCGAGCAGCCCGGCCTCCTTGAGCAGCACCGCCGCCTCGAGCAGGTCGGAGACCGACTCGCACATCGAGATGATGTAGTTCGGGATCGCCGCCTGCCCGTAGACCGCGACGGCGTCGGCGGCCGCGGCCAGGATGTCGAGCTCGGAGCGGGCCAACTCCGACAGCGCCGCCCCGGGCCGGGTGAGCGGCCTGCGGGTGGCCAGCTCGGCGGCCAGGAGCCGCACCCGCTCCGGCTCGTCGAGGCGGCGGTAGTCCGGGTGCACCCCGGCCCAGGCCAGCAGCTCGGCCACCACCGTCTCGTGCACCTCGGAGTTCTGCCGCAGGTCCAGCCCGCACAGGTGGAATCCGAAGCAGCGCACCGCTTCCCGCAGCCGGCCCAGCCGGTCGTCGGCGAGCACGGCGGCACCGTGGGCACGCAGCGAGGCGTCGACGACATCGAGGTCGGCCAGCAGCTCGCCCGGCTCCCGGTAGCGCGGCAGTCCGAGGTCGAGCCCGGGTTCGGGCCGCTGGTCCAGGATGTCGTCGGCGGTGGCGGTGAGCCGGGCCCGGATCCCCCGCAGTGCCCGCCGGTACGGCTCGTCGGCGCGGGCCGGGTCGTCGCAGCCGGCGGCCAGGCCGGCCAGCGCGTCGCTGACCGGGACCAGCCGCGCCGACATGGACAGTTCGCGCTCCAGCTCGGCGAGCTCGGTCAGGTAGTGGCGCAGCGCGGTGGCGGCCGCGCTCGAGGCGGCCCGGCGGACCACCGCGGCGGTGACGTAGGGGTTGCCGTCCCGGTCGCCGCCGATCCAGCTGCCCGGCCGCACGATCGGTTCGGCCAGCAGGTCGGTTCCCGGCCAGCGGGCCCGCAGCGCGGCCCGCACCTCGGCGTTGAGCTTCGGGACGACCTCCAGGAACGCCGCCTGGTAGTAGCGCAGCCCGGTCTCGATCTCGTCGGAGATCTGCAGCCGCGACAGCCGGATCAGCGCGGTCTGCCACAGCGTGAGGATGTGGCGGCGTAGCTCGCGCTCGATGTCGCGGCCGTCGAGGGTCTCGGTGTGGCCGTGCAGCCGCAACCGCAGCAGTTCGGTGATGCGGTGCTGGGTCTCGAACACGGTGCGGCGCCGGGTCTCGGTGGGGTGCGCGGTGATCACCGGCGCGACCAGCGCCCCGGCCAGGGCCCGCGCCACGGTGTCGGCGTCCAGCCCGGCGGCGTCGAGCTTGCGGTAGGTGGCGGCCAGGGTGGAGTCCGGCGGCGGTTCGCCGGCGGCCCGGTGCACGGCCCGGCGGCGCTCCCGGTGGATGTCCTCGGCGACGTTGGCCAGCAGCGCGAAGTGGGTGAACGCCCGGATGACCGGGATGGCCTCGTGCACGTCGATGCCGCGGAACCGTTCGGCCAGCTCGGCACGGTCGAGTTCGGAGCGGCGCACCTTGAACGACGCCACCCGGGCCTGTTCGACGAGGTCGAAGATCCGCTCGCCGTGCTGTTCGCGGATGGTGTCACCGAGGATGGCGCCGAGCAGCCGGATGTCCTCGCGCATCGGTTCGGTGGCCTCGCGGCCCACCCGGGTGCGGGTGACCGCGCCGATCGGGGCGAGGGATTCTGCGGGGTCGGCCATGCCCCCAGTATCGGGGCGCACCGGCCGGTACGCAGCGCCGGCGGACCGGCCCCGCAGACGGGACCGGCCGGGTCACCACGCGGGTGACCCGGCCGGTCCGTCGAGCCGTGCGGCTCAGGAGTACTTGATGAGCAGGCCGATGCCGATGATCGCCACCAGCCAGATGCCGGTGATGAACAGGGTCAGCCGGTCGAGGTTCTTCTCGACCACGGTCGATCCGGAAAGGCTCGACTGCACACCGCCGCCGAACAGCGTCGACAGGCCGCCGCCCTTGGCGCGGTGCAGCAGCACCAGCAGGATCACCAGGATGCTGGTGACCACCAGGAGGATCTGCAGAGCCAATTCCATGGGCGCTACCCTACCCGACCCGTCCGGCCGGTCACGGCAGCGGCCCGCCGGCCGCGATCGCCGAGAGGGTGGCGAACTGCTCACCGTCCAGGGAGGCCCCGCCGACCAGCGCGCCGTCGACATCGGGCTGGGCCACGATCTCGCCGACGTTCTTGGCGTTGACCGACCCGCCGTAGAGGATGCGCACCCCGGCGGCGGTCTCCGCCGAGGTCAGCGCCGCCAGTTCGGCGCGGACGGCCTGGCAGACCTCCTGGGCGTCGGCGGGCCCGGCCACCCGGCCGGTGCCGATCGCCCAGACCGGCTCGTAGGCGATGACGGCCCGGCCGATCTGTTCGGCGGTCAGGCCCTCCAGCGAGCCGCGCAGCATCTCCACGTTGTAGGCGACGTGGTTGCCGGCCTCGCGCACCTCCAGCGGCTCGCCGATGCAGATGATCGGGATGAGCCCGTGCCGGAACGCGGCCTTGGCCTTGGCGGCCACCAGCGCGTTGTCCTCGTGGTGGTAGGTGCGCCGCTCGGAGTGCCCGACGATCACCCAGGTGCAGCCCAGCTTGGCCAGGAAGGCCCCGCTGATCTCGCCGGTGTAGGCGCCCGAGTCGTGCTGGGACAGGTCCTGCGCCCCGTAGGTGAGCAGCAGCTTGTCCCCGTCGACCAGGGTCTGCACGCTGCGCAGATCCGTGAACGGCGGGATGACCGCGACGTCGACCTTGTCGAAGTACTTCTCCGGCAGGGCGAAGGCGATCTTCTGCACCAGGGCGATGGCCTCGAAGTGGTTGAGGTTCATCTTCCAGTTGCCGGCGATGAGCGGTTTGCGGCTCACGATTCCAGCACCTCCAGCCCGGGCAGCGTCTTGCCCTCCAGGTACTCCAGCGATGCGCCGCCGCCGGTGGAGATGTGGGTGAAGCCGTCCTCCGGCAGGCCGAGCTGGCGCACCGCCGCGGCCGAGTCGCCGCCGCCGACGACGCTGAACGCGCCCTTGCCGGTGGCGGCGATGATCGCCTCGGCGACGCCCTTGGTGCCGGCGGCGAACGCCGGGAACTCGAACACGCCCATCGGGCCGTTCCAGAAGATGGTCCTGGCGTTGGACAGCAGCGCGGCGAACCGCTCGACGGTGCCCGGCCCGACGTCGAGCCCCATCTTGTCCTCGGGGATCCGGTCGGCGGGCACCACCTCGGCCGGGGCGTCGGCGGCGAACTCCGGCGCGACCACGATGTCGACCGGGACGTGGATGACGTCGGCGTAGGTCTCCAGCAGCTGCCGGCAGGTGTCGATCATCTCCGGCTGAACCAGCGACTTGCCCACCGAGATCCCTTGCGAGGCAAGGAAGGTGAAGCACATGCCGCCGCCGATGAGCAGGCTGTCGGCCTTCTGGGCCAGCTGCTCGATGACGGCGAGCTTGTCGGAGACCTTCGACCCGCCGAGCACCACCGCGTACGGCCGCTCCGAGGACTCGGTGAGCTGCGCGAGCACCTTGACCTCGGCGGCGACCAGCGTGCCGGCGTAGTGCGGCAGCAGCTTGGCCACGTCGTAGACCGAGGCCTGCTTGCGGTGCACCACCCCGAAGCCGTCGGAGACGAACGCGCCGTCCTCGCCGACGAGTTCGACC
This sequence comes from uncultured Mycolicibacterium sp., assembly GCF_937941905.1. GTDB lineage: Bacteria > Actinomycetota > Actinomycetes > Mycobacteriales > Mycobacteriaceae > Mycobacterium. Next base: position 12,394 of record NZ_CALDGS010000064.1, read on the forward strand.
AGCGCGCGGGCCAGGGCCTGCCGCTCGGCATCGTCCTTGCTGGTCTCCCGCGGGTCGAAGCGGATGTTCTCCAGCAGCAGCACGTCGCCGTCGGTCAGCCCCTCGGCACGGGCCAGCGCGTCGGCGCCGACCACGTCACCGGCGAGCTGCACGTGCCGGCCCAGCCGCTCGCCGAGCGCGGCGGCCACCGGCGCCAGCGAGTACTTCGGGTCCGGGCCGCCCTTGGGCCGGCCCAGGTGCGCGGTGACCACCACCTTGGCGCCGGCCTCGGCCAGCGCCTTGAGAGTGGGCACCGACGCGATGATCCGGCCCGGGTCGGTGATGACCCCGTTGTCGTCGAGCGGGACGTTCAGGTCGGAGCGCACCAGCACGCCCCGACCCGAAACCCCTTCGGCCAGAAGGTCGTCGAGCGTCTTGACGGTCATGATCCCTACAGCGACTTGCCGACCAGGCCGACCAGGTCCACCAGACGGTTCGAGTACCCCCACTCGTTGTCGTACCAGGACACCACCTTGACCTGGTTGTCGATGACCTTGGTCAGGCCGGCGTCGTAGAGCGAGCTGTGCGGGTCGGTGACGATGTCGCTGGAGACGATCGGGGCGTCGTAGTACTTCAGGATCCCCTTCAGCGGGCCCTCGGCGGCGGCCTTGAAGGCGGCGTTGATCTCGTCGATCGAGGCCGACTTGGCCAGCTCGGCGGTCAGGTCGGTGACCGAACCGGTCGGGATCGGCACGCGCAGCGCGTACCCGTCGAGCTTGCCGTTGAGCTCCGGCAGCACCAGGCCGATGGCCTTGGCCGCACCGGTCGAGGTCGGCACGATGTTGATCGCCGCCGCGCGGGCCCGGCGCAGGTCCTTGTGCGGGCCGTCCTGCAGGTTCTGGTCCTGGGTGTAGGCGTGCACGGTGGTCATCAGGCCCTTGACGATGCCGAACTCGTCGTGCAGCACCTTGGCCAGCGGCGCCAGGCAGTTCGTGGTGCACGAGGCGTTGGAGATGATGTTCTGGCTGCCGTCGTACTTGTTGTCGTTGACGCCGAGCACGACGGTCAGGTCCTCGTTCTTGGCGGGCGCGGAGATGATGACCTTCTTCGCGCCGGCGTCGAGGTGGCCCTTGGCCTTGGCGCCGTCGGTGAAGATGCCGGTCGACTCGACGACGATGTCCACCCCGAGGTCACCCCACGGCAGGGCGGCCGGGCCCTCCTTGATGGACAGCGCCTTGATCTTGGTGGAGCCGACGACGATGGTGTCCTCGCCCTCGAGGGTGACGTCCTCCGGGAAACGGCCCAGGATGGAGTCGAACTTCAGCAGGTGCGCCAGGGTGGCGTTGTCGGTCAGGTCGTTGACCGCCACGATCTCGATGTCGGCGGCCTTGCCCTCCGCCTTCTGCGCGGCCAGCGCCCGGAAGAAGTTGCGCCCGATACGGCCGAAGCCGTTCACGCCTACCCGGATCGTCACGTCTGTCTCCCGTCTGTGATTTCTGCCGATGAACTGCTCGAGAGCCAGCCTAGTGGGCGGTATCTCCCCGGTGCGCAGGTGGTTGGCCTACCGGCACCGGTCGCGCTGCCCCGCCGTCGCGCACCGGCAATCACCCCAAACAGCAAACACGGCAGCCGGTCCTGGGTTTGAATGCTCGAAACCCGAAGTGACACAGGAGGACGGACTGCGGTGCGACTTGGCGGGGCGGCGGCCGGTTCGGACAAGGCAAATCCGTGGCCGGGGTTGGCCACGGCGGCGGCGGTGCTGGCGGTGTGGGCCGGGCTCGGGCTGGGCGCCGGGACCGCCCAGGCCGACGACGGCCCGGCCGACACCGGCCCGGCGGTGAGCGCCGAGCCGGCGACCCGCTCCGACGCCGCCGAACCGGACGACGCCGGCCCGGCCACGGATCAGGGGCCGACCTCCGCCGGGCGGGCCACCCCCGAGCGCCGGCCGGCCGACGCCGCCGGGGATCGCGGTGCCGGGCCGGATCCGGACGTCCCGGACCCCGACGAGATCGTTCGCGAGGGGCTCGACCTCGACACGACGGGTTCGGGTCCCGACCCTGACACCGCGGCCGCGGGGCCCGACCCCGGCGTGGCCGACGGTGAGCCCGACCCCGTACCCGTCCCCGGCGACGACCTCCCGGCCGGCGCGGACGGTCCGGTGACGAGCCGCGAGCCACGGCCCGCCCCCGGGCCGGCCGCCGCACGCCGCGCCGCCACACCGGCCCCGATGATCGGGACCGGGCAGATCGGGACCGGTCAGATCGGGCTCGGGGCGGCCCGGTCCGTTCCGCAGCCGGACCGGCCGGCCCACGCCGAAGCCCGGGCGGGGCTGCGCACGGCCGCCGTCACGCCGGCCGCGGCGGCCGACGAACCGCCGCTGCCGCCGACCGATCTCGGGCTGCAGCTGACCGGCGGCATCGCCGACGTCGGCACCATCGTGGTCTCCGCGGTGCACGGGGTGGCCGCCGCGGTGGCGCACGCCTTCGGCCCGGACACCCTGTTCGGGGTGCCCTACCTGCTGGCCATGTCGGTGGCCAACGCCGCCGCCGCGGTCGGCCGGATCATCGTCGGCGCACCGGCGTTCGACATCCCGGCCGCCCCGTTCAGCGTCAACTTCGGCATCCTCGACGTGGCAGCGCTGTTCGCCCCGGCCCGGCCCCCGGCCGGCGCCAACGACCCGGACATCACCGTCACCCCGGAACACCCGCTGCCGGTCATCCTGCTCAACTCGACCGTGCTCACCCAGGGCATCGACTGGTCGGTCGGGGCGCCGGTGCTGGCCAACGCGGGCTACAAGGTCTACACGTTCAACTACGGCAACGTCACCGACGACCCGAACTTCCCGCTGCAGTCCATCGGCGACATCCGGCTCTCGGCCCAGGAACTCGCCGCCGAGGTGGACCGGGTGCTCGCCGAGACCGGCGCGGAGAAGGTCATCCTGATCGGCCACTCCCAGGGCGGCGGCATCCTGCCGGTGTACTACATCAACCACCTCGGCGGGGCGGAGAAGGTGTCCCAGGTGATCGGCATCGTGCCGGGCAACCACGGCACCGACTTCAACGGCCTGATTCCGGTGCTGCTCTCGGTACCGGTGCTGCGCGAGGTGCTCATCGGGCTGACGACGGCGCTCGCCCCGGCCATCTACCAGCAGGCCTGGAGCGCACCGTTCCTCGACGAGGCCTACGCCGGCGGCGACACCCGACCGGGGGTGCGCTACACCAACATCCTCACCGTGCACGACGAAGTGGCCACGCCGTACCACGTCCACGCGCTGCACGGCGAGAACGTGCGCAACATCGTGCTGCAGCAACGGTTCCCGGGGCTGGTGCTCGGCCACCTCAACGCGGTGGTGAGCCCGCAGGTGTGGGCGATCGTGCTCGAAGAGCTCGCCGCCAACCCGGAGGCCAACCCGCTCGGGCACCCGGCGGCCGCGGCGGCCTGAGCGGTCAGGCCTCCTCGAGCAGTTCCGGGGTGACCGCGGACTCGGTGTCCGGGATGCCGAGCTGCTTGGCCCGCCGGTCGGCCATCGACAGCAGCCGCCGGATCCGGCCCGCCACAGCGTCTTTGGTCATCGGCGGGTCTGCCAGCCGGCCCAGCTCCTCCAGCGAGGCCTGCCGGTGCTCGATGCGCAGCCGGCCCGCGGCGGCCAAGTGCTCGGGCACCTCGTCGCCGAGGATCTCCAGCGCCCGCTCCACCCGGGCGGCGGCGGCCACCGCGGCCCGCGCCGAACGGCGCAGGTTGGCGTCGTCGAAGTTGGCCAGCCGGTTGGCGGTGGCCCGCACCTCGCGGCGCATCCGGCGTTCCTCCCAGGTCAGCCGGGTGTCCTGGGCGCCCATCCGGGTCAGCAGCGCCCCGATGGCGTCGCCGTCGCGCACCACCACCCGGTCGCTGCCGCGCACCTCCCGGGCCTTGGCGGTCACCCCGAGCCGGCGCGCCGCCCCGACCAGCGCCAGCGCGGCCTCCGGGCCCGGGCAGCTGACCTCCAGCGCCGAGGAACGGCCCGGCTCGGTCAGCGAGCCGTGCGCCAGAAACGCGCCGCGCCAGGCGGCTTCGGCGTCGGCGATGCTGCCGCCGACGATGTGGGCGGGCAGCCCGCGCACCGGGCGGCCGCGCATGTCCAGCAGCCCGGTCTGCCGCGCCAGCGCCTCACCGTCCTTGGTGACCCGGACGATGTAGCGGGTCTGCTTGCGGATGCCGCCGGCCGACAGCACCTGCACCACCGCGTTGTAGCCGTACAGGTCGTAGATCTCCTTGCGCAGCCGGCGCGCGATGCTGCCGAGGTCGACCTCGGCCTCCACCACGACCCGGCCGCCCACGATGTGCAGACCCCCGGCGAACCGCAGCAGCGACGCCACCTCGGCACGCCGCGCACTCACCGAAGTCACCACCAGCCGGCTCAGTTCGTCCTTGACCTCGGCTGTCATCGCCACGGGTCGTCACCTCTCGGTCCGTTCACGGTCGGCCCATTCACTGTCGGCTCGGGCACGGTCGGCGCCTGCAGCGTCGCGTCCGGGGAGACCGCCCCCAGCCGGACCTGTTCCAGTGCCGCGGCCAGCTTCGCCGGGTCATGTAAAGGTGTACCAGGCTGGGACACGTCGGCGAACCGAACCCGCGCGTTCAGGATGCCCGCGGTGCGCACCAGCTGCTCGCGCTCCCGCTCCGACGGCACCCGCCCGGCGTCGACGATGATCTCGTGCACGGTGAAGTCCGGGGCGTGCTGGGCCAGCACGTGGATGTGCCGCTCCACCGAGAACCCGGCCGTCTCCCCCGGCTCGGCCACCAGGTTGAGCACCAGGGCCCGGCGGGCCGGGGTCCGCTTGAGCGCGGCGGCCAGCTCCGGCACCAGCAGGTGCGGGATGACGCTGGTGAACCACGAGCCCGGCCCGAGCACCACCAGGTCGGCGGCCATGATCGCGTCCACGGCCTGCGGCGTGGCCGGCGGGTCGCCCGGCCGCAGCCGCACCCGCCGCACCTTGCCCACGGTGGTGGCCACGGCCACCTGGCCGCGGATCACCCGGCACAGCCGGGGATCGGCCTCCAGGCCGGCCACGTCGGCCTCGATCTGCAGCGCCACCGGGCACATCGGCAGCACCCGGCCCTTGACTCCGAGGATGCGGCCCAGCTCGTCGAGCGCGGCCACCGGGTCGGCGAGCACCTCGTTGAGCCCGGCCAGCATCAGGTTGCCGATCGGGTGCCCGGCCAGCGCGCCGTCGCCGCCGAACCGGTGCTGGATGATGGTCGCCCACAGCCGACCGTGCGGGCTGTCGGAAGCCAACGCCGCCAACGCCATTCGCAGGTCGCCGGGTGGGATCACGCCGAGCTCGGCGCGCAGCCGGCCGGACGAGCCGCCGTCGTCGGCGACGGTGACCACCGCGGTGACGTGCGGGGTGAGCCGGCGGGCCGCCGACAGCGTCGCGTACAGGCCGTGGCCGCCGCCGAGGGCGACGATACGCGGGCTCACCGGTCCTCCCCGGCCGTCGCGGCGCCGCTCACTCGCGCCCCAGATCCCGGTGCAGCACGTGCACCGTCAGATCCGGGTCGCCCGCCAGTCGGGCGGCCAGCGCCTCGGCGATCGCCACGCTGCGGTGCTTGCCGCCGGTGCATCCGATCGCAACGGTCATGTATCGCTTCCCCTCCCGGCGATAGCCGTCGATGACCAGCCCGAGCAGCCGGTGGTAGGTGTCCAGGAACTCCGCCGCGCCGGGCTGGCCGAGCACGTAGTCGCGCACCGCCGGGTGCTGGCCGGTGTGCGGGCGCAGCGCGTCCACCCAGTGCGGGTTGGGCAGGAACCGCACGTCCATGACGGTGTCGGCGTCCATCGGCAGCCCGTACTTGTAGCCGAACGATTCCACGGTGATGCTGGTGTGCGACACCGCGTCCCCGCCGAAGGCCCGCTCGATGCCCGCCCGCAGCGCGTGCACGCTCATCTCGGAGGTGTCGATCACCAGGTCGGCGGCCGCCCGCACCGGCGCCAGCAGCGCCCGCTCGGCGGCGATGCCCTCGGCCAGGGTCTGGTGGCCCTGCAGCGGGTGGCTGCGCCGGTTCTGCTCGTAGCGGCGCACCAGGACCTCGTCGGAGGCGTCCAGGAACAGCACCCGCGGGGTGATGTTGCGGGTCGCCAGCTCGGCCCGCACCCCGTCGAGGTCGCCGGTGAAGCCGCGGGAGCGCACGTCCATCACCACTGCCAGCCGGGTGATGCGGGAGCCGGCGGCCAGGCCGAACTCCACCATCCGCGCGATGAGCTCGGGCGGCAGGTTGTCGGCGACGTACCAGCCGAGGTCCTCGAGCACCCGCGCGGCGGTGTTGCGGCCCGCCCCGGACAGCCCGGTGACCAGGACGACGTCGATGTCCGACTCCGCGTCCCGGCCGCGGACCTCGGATTCGGCGCCGGTACCCGCCGGCGCGCCCCGCCCGGTGTCAGTGTGTTCCGTCATCCCGTTGCCCTGCCCTGATCCTCGCCGATCGTCGCGGTGGCCGCAGCCGATTCCGGCTCCCCCGTCGCGGTGCCGCCGGCGTCGGGGTTGAGCGCCGCCAGCACCGCCCGGGCGGTGGCCGGGCCGATGCCGGGCACCGCGCAGATCTCCTCGACGCTGGCCTGCCGCAGCCGCGCCAGCGACCCGAAGTGTGTCACCAGTGCGCGGCGGCGCTGCTCGCCGAGCCCGCGGATGGAGTCCAGCGCCGAGGCGGTCATCCGCTTGGACCGCTTGCTGCGGTGGTAGCTGATCGCGAACCGGTGCGCCTCGTCGCGCACCCGCTGCAACAGGTACAGCCCCTCGCTGTTGCGCGGCAGGATGACCGGTTCGGGTTCGTAGGGCAGCCAGATCTCCTCGAGGCGCTTGGCCAGCCCGATCACCGACACGTCGGTGACGCCGAGCTCGTCGAGCACCGCCTGGGCGGCGTTGACCTGCGGGGCGCCCCCGTCGACGACGTAGAGGTTGGGCGGGTAGGCGAACCGGCGGGACCGGCCCTCCGGGGCCTGCTCGGTGGGGTGGGCGATGTCGTGCAGGTGCCGGTGGAACCGCCGCCGGGTCACCTCGGCGATGGAGGCGACGTCGTTGGACCGTCCGTCCCCGGCGGCCTCGCGGATCGCGTAGTGCCGGTAGTCGGACTTGCGCGGCAACCCGTCCTCGAACACCACCAGCGAGGCCACCACATCGGTGCCCTGCACGTGACTGATGTCGACGCACTCGATCCGCAGCGGCGCGTCGGCCAGCCCGAGCGCCTCCTGGATGTTCTGCAGCGCAGCGGTTCTGGCGGTGAAGTCGCCGGCCCGCTTGAGCTTGTGCTGGGCCAGTGCCTCCTCGGCGTTGCGCTTGACGGTGTCGGCCAGGGCCTTCTTGTCGCCGCGCAGCGGCACCCGCAGCGTCACCTTCGACCCGCGCAGCCCGGACAGCCACTCGGCCAGCTCGTCGGCGTTGTCGGGCAGGCACGGCACCAGCACCTGCCGCGGCACCGGCTTGACCGTCTCGTCGCTGCCGGCGTCGCTGGCGGTGCCGAGTTCGGCCTGCTCCCCGTAGAACTGGGTGAGGAACTGCTCGACGAGCTGCTCCGGGCCGGATTCGCCCGGCTCCCCGGATTTCTCGACGATCCAGCCGCGCTGGCCGCGCACCCGTCCACCGCGCACGTGGAACACCTGCACCGCGGCCTCGAGCTCGTCGTCGGCGAACGCCACCACGTCGGCGTCGGTGCCGTCACCGAGCACCACGGCCTGCTTCTCCAGCGCCCGCTTGAGCGCGGAGATGTTGTCGCGCAACCGCGCCGCCCGCTCGAAGTCCAGTTCGGCCGCCGCGGCGTGCATCTGCTGCTCCATGTCGCGCACCAGCCGGTCGGTCTTGCCGGCCAGGAAGTCGCAGAAGTCCAGCACGATGCGCCGGTGCTGCTCGGCGCTGACCCGGCCCACGCACGGCGCCGAGCACTTGTCGATGTAGCCGAGCAGGCACGGGCGGTCGATCTGGCTGTGCCGCTTGAACACTCCGGCCGAGCAGGTGCGGGCCGGGAACACCCGGGTGAGCAGGTCCACGGTCTCCCGGATGGCCCAGGCGTGCGAGTACGGGCCGAAGTAGCGCACCCCCTTGCGGCGCGGCCCGCGGTAGACCATCAGCCGCGGGTACTCCTCGTTAAGGGTGACCGCCAGCACCGGGTAGGTCTTGTCGTCGCGGTAGCGGACGTTGAACCGCGGGTCGAACTCCTTGATCCAGTTGTACTCCAGCTGCAGCGCCTCGACCTCGGTGTTGACCACGGTCCACTCGACGCTGGCGGCGGTGGTCACCATCTGCCGGGTGCGCGGCGCCAGGCTGGAGAGGTCGGCGAAGTAGGAGGTCAGCCGGCTGCGCAGGCTCTTGGCCTTGCCGACGTAGATGACCCGGCCGTGCGGGTCGCGGAATCGGTAGACGCCCGGTTCGACGGGTATCGATCCCGGCGCGGGTCGGTACGTCGATGGGTCGGGCACGCTCCCAGGTTAGTCCGCGCCCCGCGGCGGTCCGCCGGGACGACCCGAGGCGGCAATCACACCCGCGCCGCACCCGATGTTCTACGGTCGAACGATGCGGATCCTGCCCTCCGCCCGCGTCGTGGCCGCGGTGCTGGCCGTCGTCGCCGTGTTGTCGGCCGGATGCGCGGGAACCCCCCGCCGACCTGCACTCGAACCCCCGCTGCCGTGCGAGCCGGTGTCCAACGGCACCCCGGTGCCGCGGCCGCCACGGGCCGGCCCGGACAGCGCCATCGGGTACCGCACGGACATGACCGCGGTGCACACCGCCACCTACGCGGTGGTCACCGCCAACCCGCTGGCCACCCAGGCCGCCTGCCGGATCCTGCGCGACGGCGGCACCGCGGCCGACGCCCTGGTGGCCGCCGAGGCGGTGCTCGGGCTGGTCGAGCCGCAGTCCTCCGGGCTGGGCGGCGGCGGGTTCGTGCTCTACTACGACGCCGCCACCGGCGCGGTCGCCGCCTACGACGGCCGCGAGACCGCCCCGGCCGCCGCCGACGAGAACTACCTGCGCTGGATCTCCCCGACCGACCGCACACCCCCGCGGCCGGACCCGCCCGCCTCCGGGCGTTCGGTCGGGGTGCCCGGGACGGTGCGGCTGCTGGCCGAGGTGCACGCCGAGCACGGGGTGCGGGACTGGGGCGAGCTGTTCGACCCGGCGGTGCGGCTGGCCGAGAACGGCTTCGACATCGGCCCCCGGCTGGCCGCCGCCATCGCCGCGGCCGGCGACCGGCTGCGCGCCGACCCGGCGGCCGCGGCGTACTTCTTCGGCCCGGACGGCACCCCCAAGAGAGCCGGCACCCGGGTCACCAACCCGGCCTACGCCAGGACGCTGAGCGCGATCGCGGCCGGCGGCCCGGACGCGTTCTACACCGGCGCCATCGCCGCCGACATCGTCGCGGCGGTGACCGACCCGGGCCGGCCCCGCACCCCGGGGCGGATGACGCCGGCGGACCTGGCCGGCTACCGGGTGATCAAGCGGGAGCCGGTGTGCACCGGCTACCGGGGCAGGCAGGTCTGCGGCATGCCGCCGCCGTCGTCGGGCGGGCTGGCGGTGGCCCAGACGCTGGGCATGCTGGAGCGCTTCGCGCTGGCCGAGCACGGGCCCGCCGACGTCGACCGCAACGGCGGGCGCCCCAGCGTGCTGGGCGTGCACCTGATCGCCGAGGCCGAGCGCCTGGCCTACGCCGACCGCGACCGCTACGTCGCCGACCCCGACTTCGTGCCGCTGCCGGGCGGCGGACCGGCCGCGCTGCTCGATCCGCGCTATCTGGCCGAGCGGTCCGCGCTGATCTCCGAGCGGCACACCATGCCCGACGCCCCGCCGGGCGACTTCGGGGTGCCGGCCGGCGCCGCCCCGCCGGTGCCCGAGCACGGCACCAGCCACATCAGCATCGTCGACAGCTGGGGCAACGCCGCGGCGATGACCACCGGCATCGAGGCCCCGTTCGGCTCGTACCACATGGTCGACGGGTTCCTGCTGAACAACCAGCTCAGCGACTTCGCCGCCGACCCGGTCGACGCCGAGGGGCGGGCGGTGGCCAACCGGGTGCAGGGCGGTAAGCGGCCGCGCAGCACCATGGCGCCCACCCTGGTGTTCGACTCCGGACCGTCCGGCCGGCGCGGGCCGCTCTACGCGGTGCTGGGCTCCCCGGGCGGCGCGATGATCGTCCAGTTCGTGGTGAAAACCCTTGTCGGGATCGTGGATTGGGGCCTGGATCCGCAGCAGGCGGTGTCGGCGGTGGACTTCGGCGGCGGGGTCGGCCCGGTGCTGCGGGTGGGCGGCGAGCACCCGGCGATCGACACCGCCGACGACGGCGCGCACGACCCGCTGGTGCGCGGGCTGCGCGCGCTCGGCCACCGGGTCGACCTCGCCGACCAGTCCAGCGGGCTGGGCGCACTCGTCCGCGACCCGGACGGCGGCTGGCTGGGCGGGGCTGATCCGCGCCGCGGCGGCCTGGTGATGGGCGACATCACATGACCGCGCCGGCGGTGCGGGTGGTGCGGCTCGGCGAGGACGACTGGCAGGTGTTCGCCGTGCTGCGGCTGCGGGCGCTGGCCGAGGCGCTCGGCGTCGAGGACCCGCACTACCGGCAGGAGGCCGGGTTCGGCGCCGACACCTGGCGGCAGCGGTTGCGCCACCACGCGCAGTTCGCCGCGCTCGTCGACCATCGGGCGGTGGGCCTGATCGGGGCGCACCGGGAGAGCCCGGAGGCGGTCTACCTGTACTCGCTGTGGCTGCACCCCGGCGCCCGCGGGCGCGGGCTGGGCCGGGGGCTGGTGGCGGCGGCGGTGGACTGGGCCCGCGCCGAGGGGGCCGCGGTGGTGCGGCTGCGGGTCGCCGAGGACAACCACCGGGCGCGGCGGGTCTACGCGGGGCTGGGCTTCGCGGTCACCGACACCGGACCGGCGCCGCCCGGCGAACTGACGATGGCGCTCAGGTTGAGCTGATGTCGGGCCGGTAGCGGTCCAGCTCGGCGCGCACCCGGTCCATCGCCTCGATCGCGCGTTCCTTGTCCACCGACTGGATGGCCATCAGCGGGATGTACTCGTCGGCGGGCAGTTCCACCCGGGCCCACCGGGCCCCCGGCGGGAACCACACGTCGACCACGTCGTCCCAGGGAATCAGCTTGTCGCCCAGGATGTTGCGCACCAGCAACCCGTCCGGGCCGATGCGCAGCCGAGGCCGGGTGAGCAACAGTACCGCCGCCCCCATCAGCACCCCGAGCAGCCCGAACGCGATCTGGTCGGCGGTCTGGAACACCACCCCGGTGGAGCGGATCTTCAGCAGCAGCCCGAGCACCACCCCGGTCGCGGCGAGCACCACCGCGATGATCCAGGCGTAGACCGGGGTGCGGTGCGGCCGGATCTCGACGTCCCAGCGGCGCTCGCTCATGACCGCCCGCGCAGCTCCCGCAGCGTCAGCGCGGTCGAGATCGCCGCGGCGGCCGCCTGGGCGCCCTTGTCCTCGTCGGAGCCCGGCAGCCCGGCCCGGTTGATCGCCTGCGCCTCGTTCTCCACGGTGAGCACCCCATTGGCCACCGGGGTGCGGGCGTCCAGCGACACCCGGGTCAGCCCCTGGGTGACCGCGTCGCAGACGTAGTCGAAATGCGGTGTCTCACCGCGGATGACCACACCGAGCGCGACGACGGCGTCGTGGGACGCGGCGAGTTCCTGGGCCACCACCGGGATCTCGATGGCGCCGAGCACCCGCACCACGGTGGGCTCGGGGATGCCGGCGGCGGTGGCCACCCGACGCGCCCCGTCCAGCAGCGCGGTGCAGATGCGGTCGTGCCAGGTGCTCGCGACGATGGCCAGCTTCAGCCCGGTCCCGTCCAGCGCCGGCAGGTCCGGGGCCCCGGCGCCGCTCACCGCGCCCCGCCCAGGTCCAGGTCGCCGGACGCGCGGTCGCCGAGCAGGTAGGCGCCCTCCTCGTAGTCGCCCATCCGGGCCGCCTCCTCGACGAACTCGTCGAGCCCCTGCAGGTCGTGCCCCATCCGGTCGCGCTTGGTCATCAGGTAGCGGATGTTCTCGGCGTTGGCCCGCACCGGCAGCGGCACGCGCTCGATGATGTGCAATCCGTAGCCGTCCAGCCCGACCCGCTTGGCCGGGTTGTTGGTCAGCAGCCGCATCGAGCGCACCCCGAGGTCGACCAGGATCTGTGCGCCGATGCCGTAGTCGCGGGCGTCGGCGGGCAGGCCGAGCTTGAGGTTGGCGTCGACGGTGTCGGCGCCGGCGTCCTGCAGCTGGTAGGCCTGCAG
>NZ_CALDGS010000065.1 GCF_937941905.1 uncultured Mycolicibacterium sp.
AGCGTGCTGGCCCCGGTGCTGTCCCAGCCGTCGCTGCCGCTGCCGCTGACCCCGAGGCAGCGCCGCGACCCGGGGGTCTCCGAGCAGGAGCTCGCCGTGGTGGCGCGCCGGGCCGCCGATGAGGGGCTGTGCGCGCTGGGGCTGCGGTTCAGCAGGGACCCGATGTCGCCGCGGGCGCGGTTCGACACGCTCAAGGCGCGGCTCGGCGACGCGTTCGAGGTGATCGAGATCGACTCCGGCCGGGGCAACCCGCACGGGTTCTCGCCGCTGGCGCACTCGGTGCTCACCCGGGAGGTGCGCGAGGTCGACGGCCACCCCGCCTACGAGGCGCGCAAGCGGGTGGTGCAGTTCCTGAGCGAGCGGATCCGCTAGGCGGAGGATCCGTTCGCCGCCGGCTCGTCGGGCGCGGCCTCGTCCGGGTCGGCGTCCGGGGCGGCACGGTCCGGTGCGCCCCGGCCCCGGAGCCGGCGCCACCAGGCCGGCCCGGCCGGTGCGCCGTCGTCGAGGCCGGTGTCGAACTCCACGCCGCGGTAGACGGCCAGGTAGACGCTGATCGTGGTGACGATGATGATCATCAGCACCGGGCCGATCACGATGCCCCAGAACCCCCACATCGAGATGCCGGCGAACACCGCCAGCAGCATCAGCGCCGGGTCCAGCCGGGCCGCCCGCGGCACCAGCACCGGCCGCAGGAAGTTGTCGATGTTGGTCACCACCAGCACGTGGAACAGCACCACGAACACCCCGCCGACGACGTTGCCGAAGAACGCCATGGCGATGCCGAGCGGGATGGTCACCACCCCGCCGCCGAGCGGGATCACCGACAGCGCGGTGAGCAGGATCGCGAAGATGAAGAACCCGTCGTGGAACCCGGCGATGTAGACCGACGCCGCCCCGGCCACGCCCTGGCACAGCGCGATGACGAACTGTCCCTTGACGGTGCCGCGCACCATCGCGCCGATCTTGGCCAGGTACAGGTCGGTGATCTCCTCGCCGAGCGGGTTGAGCCGGCGCACCAGGGCCTGCACCTTGTCCCGGTTGACCAGCAGCGAGACGAACACGTACAGGAACACGATGGACGCCGCGATCGCCCCGGCCACCCCGCCGACCGCGCCCTGCAGCACGCCGAGCAGCCACTGGCCGATGTGCTGGGACACCGTGACCACCGCATCGCGCACCGACTCCGGGGTGACGGTGGTGTGCTCCAGGAACGGGGCGCGCGACAGCGCGTCATTGACCACCTCGAGCGACCGGGCGCCCAGCGACGACAGGTCGGTGCGGGCCATCCACTCGCTGACGGTGTCGACCGCCTGGCTGATCTGCACGATCGCCAGCATCACCACCGCGGTGACCGGCACGATGACGATCAGCAGCGCTGACAGCACGGTCAGCCCCGCGGCCGGGCCGGTGCCGAGCCGCCGGCGCAGCCGCTCGTAGAGCGGGGAGAACAGATAGGCGGCGACGGCGGCCATCACGATGAGGATGAAGAATCCGCTCAGGAACCAGGCGCCGATCAGCAGGGCCAGGATGGTCACCACCGCCAGGGCCCGGCGCTGGGTGAGGTCGAGATCGTTCATCGCCCTCCATCCTGGGCCCGCCGCTGCCTTGCGACGAACCGTACCGCCGCGCGCTGCATCAGTCCCGGGGCGAGCCGGGCGAACAGCCAGGCCGCCTGCGACTGGCGCGGCCGCACCAGCAGCGCCTTGTTGCGCTCGATCGCGCGCAGCGTCTCGGCGGCGAGCCGGTCCGGGTCGTAGGCCCGCCGGACCCCCTGGCCCTTGAGGAAGTAGTCCCGGCCGACGAACCCGCCGACCGCCCCCTTGTCCAGGATCGGGGTCTCCACCGCGCCCGGGCACACCGCGAGCACCCCGACCCCGCGGGACAGCGCCTCGCTGCGCAGCGCGAGCGAAAGCCCCACCACCGCATGCTTGCTCATCACGTAGCTGGTGATCTGCCCGGCGGCGGTGAGCCCCGCCATCGAGGCGGTGTTGACGATGTGGCCGTGGCCCTGGCGCAGCATCACCGGGTAGGCCGCGGCCACCCCGTGCACCACGCCGCGGATGTTGACGTCGATGATGGCGTTCCACTGCTCCAGCGTCAGCAGCTCGGTGTCGCCGCCCCAGACGATGCCGGCGTTGTTGAACATCAGATCCAGCCGGCCGGCGCGGTCCACCACGTCGTCCACGGCGGCCTGCACGGCCGCGGCGTCGGTGACATCCAATTGCATTGCCCGGCCGCCGATCTGGTCGGCGACCCGGTGTGCGGCCGCACCGTCGACGTCGGTGACGAGCACCTGCGCCCCGGCGCCGGCCAGCGCCCGGCACAGCGCCGCGCCGATACCGGAGCCGCCACCGGTGACGACGGCCTGCCGGCCGGCGAACCGTCCGCTCACTGCCCGGCCAGTCGCAGCACGTGGCCGAGCACGTCCGGGTAGCGGCGCAGGTGCGCCCCGCCGTTGAGGTCGAGCACCTCGCCGGTCAGCCACGAGTTGGCCGGGTCGCACAGGAACAGCACCGCCGCGGCCACGTCCTGCGGGGTGCCGGCCCGGCCCAGCGGGGTGTTCTCCACGTACTCCTCGACCACGCCGGGGATCGCGGCGGCCGGGTCGGTCAGCGGGGTGTGCACGAAGCCGGGGGCCACCGCGTTGACCCGGATGCCGCGCGGTGCCAGTTCCAGCGCGGCGACCTGGGTGAACATCGACAGCCCGGCCTTGGCCGCGCAGTAGGCGCTCATCCCGGCCGCGGCCTGGCGGGCGTTGAGCGAACTGATCGACACCAGCGCCCCGCCGTCGCGCAGTGCCCGCCCGGCGTGCTTGGTGACGATGAACGCCCCGGTCAGGCACACGTCGACGACGGCGCGGAACTGCTCGACCGGCATGTCCACGATGTGGCCGAGGTTGCTGAACCCGGCACAGTTGACCACGGCGTCCACCGGCCCGGTGGCCTCGAACAGGCGCTGCACCGACGCCTCGTCGGTGACGTCGACGGGCAGCCCGGTGTGCGGGTCGCCGAGTTCGGCGGCGCGGGTACGGGCGCCGTCGGCGTTGCGGTCGGCGACGGTGACCCGGTCCCCGCGGGCGGCGAAGGCCTGCGCGGTGGCCCAACCGATGCCCGAGGCGCCGCCGATCACCACACAGTTGCGCAATGTCACTCCTTCCGGTCCGGCGACGGATCGCCCCAGATCCGCCGGATCGCACCCCACGGGTCGGCGTAGCTGCCGGGGTAGCCGCGGTAGGGCGACTGCCGGTGCAGGTACAGCCCGGCCAGCGGCGCGACGAGCCGCAGCGGATAGCGCCGCCAGCCCACCCCGGCGGAGATGTCGGCGAGCATCGCCGACCACGAATGACGTTGGTGGCCAAGGATCTTCTGCGCCGGTTCGGCGTCGATCCAGTCGGTGTGGAACCAGCCGTCGGCGCTGTCCGGGTCGCCCCTGCGGCCGGCGGGCAGCACCCCCGGCAGGCCCATCGCCGCGGTGAGCGCCGCGCTGACCTCGCCGTAGACGTGCCGGTGCGAGTCGTCGCCGGCGATCAGCAGCACCTGCCGGGTCTCGGGCACCGTGGTGGCGGCGGCGAACGCGGCCGCCACGTCGCGGGTGTCGACGGTGTGGATGCGGCCGTCGCTGGGCAGCACGGCCTCGAAGGTCAGAAAGTCGCGGTCCAGGTCGAAGCGCGGCTCACCCGGCAGCACCCCGCCGAGCCGCAGGATCAGCCAGTCCAGCCCGGATTCCCGCACCAGAGTCTCGGCCTCCACCTTGTGCGCGCCGTAGATATCGCAGGGGTTGACCGGGGTGTCGGCGGTCAGCGGCTCGGACACCCGGTACGGGTTGCGCGCCCCGTAGACGGCGATGCTGGAGGCGAGCACGAACCGCGGCGGCGCGGGCAACGCGGCGGCCGCCCGCAGCAGGTGCCCGGTGGCCTCGACGTTGACCTTGCGGGCGAGCGCGCGGCGGGCGTAGCAGAACGGCGGGATGATCGCGGCCAGGTGGATGATCGCCGCCGGCCGCACCGCCTGCAGCAGCGCCTGCACCGCGGCCGGGTCGGTCAGGTCCGCCCAGCGCACCTCGACCCGCGCCGGATCCAGGGCTTCGGCCGCCTTCCGGTTGGCCGGGACATCGAGGTCGGTGGCCACCACACGGCGGCCGGATCCGGCCAGATGCCGCACCGTGGCCGCCCCGACCAGCCCGAACGCCCCGGTCACCAGCACGGTGTCGGTCATCGCTCTCCTCCGTCGGCTCGCATTCGTGCAAATCTTGCCGTGAAAGTCGCCTCCGCAAGCGGTTTCGCGGCAGAAAGCGCAGCCGACCCCGGCGCCGGGCAGCCGAAAGACGCCGTCGGCGAGCCGGTTTCAGAACGGGGTCAACGCTCCTCGGCGTCGCGTTCGGCGAGCACGTCCTCGACCCGTTGGCGCGCCCCGGCCAGGTGTTCCTCGCAGCGGCGGGCCAGCTCCTCGCCGCGCTCCCACAGCCGCAGCGACTCGTCGAGGGTCAGCCCGCCCTGCTCGAGCCGCTGCACCACCGCGATCAGCTCGTCGCGGGCCTCCTCGTACCCCATTTCGGAGACGGCCTTCATGAATCTCCTTCCGGACCTTGGCTCACCGCGAGCACCGCGCCGTCGGCCACCCGCACCCGCAGCCGGGCGCCGGCCGGGGCGTCGGCCACCGACCGCAGCACCGCACCGTCGTCGCCGACCTGCACCACCGCGTATCCGCGGGCCAGCGTCTGGGCCGGGCCCAGCGCGGACAGCCGCGCCGACAGGTGCCCGACCCGCTCGGACTCGGCGGCGATGAGCCGGCCGATGTCGCGGCGCGCCGCGGCCCGGGCCCGCTCGATCTCCTCGGCCCGGGCGTCGACGGCCTGCAGCGGCGCGGCCAGCACCGGCCGGCTGCGCAGCTGCTGCAGCAGGTGCTGCTCGCGGTGCACCCAGTTGCGCAGGGCGCGGGCGCTGCGCGCCCGCAGGTCGTCGAGCAGCGCCTGCTCGGCGGCGGTGTCGGGGACGATGCGCTTGGCGGCGTCGGTGGGGGTGGCCGCGCGCAGGTCGGCGACGTGGTCGCACAGCGGGTTGTCCGGTTCGTGGCCGACCGCGCTGACCACCGGGGTGGTGCAGGCCGCGATCGCCCGGCACAGCGTCTCGTCGGAGAACGGCAGCAGATCCTCCACGCTGCCGCCGCCGCGCGCGATGACGATGACGTCCACCTCGGGGTGGCCGTCGAGCTCGCGCAGCGCCTCGACGATCTGCACCACCGCGGTCGGGCCCTGCACGGCGGTGTTGCGGATCTCGAACCGCACCGCCGGCCAGCGGGCCGTCGCCACCGTCACCACGTCGTGCTCGGCCGCCGAGGCGCGGCCGGTGATCAGCCCGATCCGGTTGGGCAGGAACGGGATGGGGCGCTTGCGCCGCGGGTCGAACAGGCCCTCGGCCTCCAGCAGCCGGCGCAGCCGCTCGATGCGCGCCAGCAGCTCACCGATACCGACCGCGCGGATGTCGCTGACCCGCAGCGAGAACGTGCCGCGGCCGGTGTAGAACGACGGCTTGCCGCACACCACCACCTGGGTGCCCTCGGTCAGCGGCACCGGCGCGCGCTGCACCACGTCGCGCGCACAGGTCAGCGACAGCGACATGTCGGCCGCCGGGTCGCGCAGCGTCATGAACGCGGTGCGGGTGCCCGGCCGGAGCTTGATCTCGGTGAGCTGGCCCTCGACCCACACCGTACCGAGCCGGTCGATCCACTCCTTGATCCGCATCGCGACGGTGCGCACCGGCCACGGGTGCTCCGCCGAGTTCGGCGGCGGCGCGGAGCTCACTTCGCGGTGGCGCGCGTGATCCTGTTGGCCAGCAGGGTCTGGTAGGGGGCGCGGGCGCGGGTGGCCTCCTCGTAGGCCAGCAGCGCCTCGAGATCCTCCACCTTCAGCTGCGGCAGCCGGGCCCGCAGCTGGGCCAGGGTCAGCGAGTCGTAGTCGAGTTCGACGGCGATCGCCGGCGGCTCGGCCGGGGCGGCGGGCTCGGGCTCGGCCGGGGCGGCCTCGCCGTTGTCGGACACCTTCGCCGCGACGTCCTCGCTGTAGAGCGCGTACCGGCCGGCGGTGCGCCGCGCGCCGGCGCCGGCGGCCTCGGCGTCGTCGGATTCCAGATCCTCGTCGAAGGTCGCCCACTCGGGCTGCTCGTCCTTGGGCGGGAAGATGGTGTCGAGCACCTCGTCGCCCTTGATGGCCAGCTCGGCGAGGTTCTGCTGGATGTGCATGTAGAGGTGGGCGGCCTGGCTGGCGACCGTCATCGGATACATGAGGATGGTCTGCGGCAGTTTGCGCGTCTCCTCGAGCGCGGTCGCGGCCGCACCCACCAGCAGTCGGACGCCGTACGGTGCAGTTGCCATGGCCCAAGCCTGCCTCAACGGCCCGACAACGCCAAGCGCAGGGCGTGCTCGCCGAGGTGTGTCGGGGGTGGTCCGGCACGTACCCTGAAACCATGTCGTCGACGATCAACATGGGCATTCCCGGGACCACCAGCACCACCGCCGTGACCGGCAAGCGGGTGCTGCTGGCCGAGCCGCGCGGCTACTGCGCCGGGGTGGACCGGGCCGTGGAGACCGTCGAGCGCGCGCTGGAGAAGCACGGCGCCCCGGTCTACGTGCGCCACGAGATCGTGCACAACCGGCACGTGGTGGACACGCTGGCCAAGCGCGGGGCGGTGTTCGTCGACGAGACCGACGAGGTGCCGGAGGGCGCGATCGTGGTGTTCTCCGCCCACGGCGTGGCCCCCACCGTGCGGGAGGCTGCCGAGCAGCGGAACCTGCAGGTCATCGACGCCACCTGCCCGCTGGTGACCAAGGTGCACAACGAGGCCAAGCGGTTCGCCCGCGACGACTACGACATCCTGCTCATCGGCCACGAGGGCCATGAGGAGGTGATCGGCACCGCCGGGGAGGCGCCCGAGCACGTGCAGATCGTCGACGGCCCCGAAGGGGTGGACAAGGTCACCGTCCGCGACGAGAACAAGGTCATCTGGCTGTCGCAGACCACCCTGTCGGTCGACGAGACCATGGAGATCGTGCAGAAACTGCGCGAGCGGTTCCCCAAGCTGCAGGACCCGCCCAGCGACGACATCTGCTACGCCACCCAGAACCGCCAGGTCGCGGTCAAGGCGATGGCCCCGGAGTGCGAGCTGGTGATCGTCGTCGGCTCACGCAACTCGTCGAACTCGGTGCGGCTGGTCGAGGTGGCGCTCAACGCGGGCGCCCGCGACGCGCACCTGGTCGACTACGCCGACGACATCGACCCGGCCTGGCTGGACGGGGTGACCACCGTCGGCGTCACCTCCGGCGCGTCGGTGCCGGAGATCCTGGTGCGCGGCGTGCTGGAGCGGCTGGCCGACCTCGGCTACACCACCGTGCAGACCGTCACCACCGCCAACGAGACGACGGTGTTCGCGCTGCCGCGCGAGATCCGGCCCGCGCGGCGCTGACTCAGCGGTCGTACTGCCAGCTGTCGATATCGGCGTCCACCGCGTGCCGACCGGCGCTCGGGCGGGGCCGGCGCTCGGCGCGCAGATCCGTGTCGTCGGTGCCGCGGTAGCGCACCCGCGACACCGGGTGATGGCTCTCGCGGAAACCCCCGTAGCCGTCGCTGCCGTTGCGGTGCGGTTCGAGCGGCTCGTAGTCGTCGTAGCGGGGCCGCCGCCGCGGGCGGTCGTATCCGCCGTAGCCGTCGGTGCCCCGGCCGTACCCGGTGCCGTAACCCGGGTAGTCGGCCTGGTGGTCGGGGTAGCCCGGCCGCCACTCGGTGCCCGGCTGCGGGCGCGGCTCACGCGGTGCGGCGGCCCGGCTGCGCCGCGGCGGGGTGGCCGGCGGCTCGGTGGTGCGCCGGGAGCGGCGCGGCCGCTCGGTGAACGACTCGACCGGCTCGGCCTCCGGCGGGCGGGTGTGCCGGGAGCGCGGGGTGTCGGCACGCCTGGTGCTGCGCCGGCTGCGGGCCGGATCGGCGCCCTCCGCGGCGGCCCGCCGGGTACCGCCGCGCCGGGTGGTCCCGGCCGCGGTGTCGCGCGCCGACGCCGCGGTGCTGCTGCGCCGGCGGGTTCGCGCACCGCTGCTGGTCTCACCGGTGCGGCGCCGCGACGACGCGGCGGTGCGGGCTGAGTTGCGCGCGGCGCGCCGGCGCGTCGTCGTCTCGCCGGTGCGGGCGCCGCCGCCACCCGCGACCAGCGCGGACAGCTTCTCCTTGACCGAGCCGAGCAGCCCGGCCAGCGCGGTCGCCGGGGCGGGGGAGGCCCCCTCGGCCGCCGGGGCCGCGTGCTGGGCGGACATGCCGAAGTACCAGCGCACCAGGCCGATCAGCAGCACGCCCGCCGAGGTGAAGAACATCAGCGGGAACCGCTCCACCAGGGGGTAGCCGCAGTTGATCGCCAGATCGCGCAGGCCGTCGAGCTGGCCGCGGTGCATGAGGAAGTACGCGCCCGGCACTGTGAAGAACAACACAATCGGCGGCTGGATCACGGCGGTGAACACGCCGTTCTGGCGCACCGCCAACACCGCCGCCACGCATCCCACGATGTAGGACGCGGCGAACACCGCGCTGAGCTCTCTGGTCCCCGAACCGGCGTCGAACGCGAACCCGACGGCGGTGAATGTCAGCGCGATGACGACAGCCCCCCACCAAGGCACACCAGGGAAATCGGGGTGTGCGGAGCGATGGTCGGCCGGTACCGCCGACCGTGCACGCTGTCCTGACACAGGTAGACCGTACCGGCTCGGTCCGGGTGTGCGCTGACAGCGCTCGCCGGTGTGCGCGTCGCTTCTCCTAGACTCTGGAGTCCGTGGGCTTGAACCTGGGAATCGTCGGACTGCCGAACGTCGGTAAGTCGACGCTGTTCAACGCGCTGACGCGCAACAACGTGCTGGCGGCCAACTACCCGTTCGCCACCATCGAGCCGAACGAGGGCGTGGTGCCGCTGCCCGACCCCAGGCTGGAGAAGCTCGCCGAGATCTTCGGCTCGGAGCGGATCGTGCCCGCCACGGTCACCTTCGTCGACATCGCCGGCATCGTGAAGGGCGCCTCCGAGGGCGCCGGGCTGGGCAACAAGTTCCTGGCCAACATCCGCGAGTGCGACGCCATCTGCCAGGTGGTGCGGGTGTTCTCCGACGACGACGTGGTGCACGTCGACGGCCGGGTGGACCCGAAGGCCGACATCGAGGTCATCGAGACCGAGCTGATCCTGGCCGACCTGCAGACCCTGGAGAAGGCGCTGCCGCGGCTGGAGAAGGAGGCCCGCACCCACAAGGACCGCCGGCCGGCCCTGGAGGCCGCCCAGGCGGCCAAGGAGGTGCTGGAGCGGGGCGAGACGCTGTTCTCGGCCGGGGTCGACCCGGAGCCGCTGCGTCAGCTCAACCTGCTGACCACCAAGCCGTTCCTGTACGTGTTCAACTGCGACGAGGCGGTGCTCACCGACGAGGCCCGCAAGGCCGAGCTGCGCGAGCTCGTCGCCCCGGCCGACTGCGTGTTCCTCGACGCCAAGGTCGAGGCCGAGCTGCAGGAGCTCGACGACGAGGAGGCCGCCGAGCTGCTGACCTCGATCGGGCAGACCGAGCGCGGCCTGGACCAGCTGGCCCGCGCCGGCTTCCACACCCTCAAGCTGCAGACCTACCTGACCGCCGGGCCCAAGGAGGCCCGCGCCTGGACCATCCACCAGGGCGACACCGCGCCCAAGGCCGCCGGGGTGATCCACAGCGACTTCGAGCGCGGCTTCATCAAGGCCGAGGTGGTCTCCTTCGACGACCTCGTCGAGGCCGGCTCGATGGCCGCCGCCAGGGCCGCCGGGAAGGTGCGCATGGAGGGCAAGGACTACGTCATGCAGGACGGTGACGTGGTCGAGTTCCGGTTCAACGTGTAGGGGAGCGGGGGACCGCGCGGAATGCGGCTCAGGGCGTGTACGGTGCCGGCGATAGCTATCTAGGAGGTTGTGGCCGCGCCTGTTTACGCCTGCCGCGTCTCGGCGTGTGCAGGCCGGCAGAAGGGGCTGCGGACCGAGATCGGGTCGCCGATCGGAGGTGCCGGGAACAGGAATGAGCGGTCACGAGAAAAAGATTCGGTCCCCTCGCGGGCTGGAGGTGTATCGAATCGAACTTGCCGAGGGGCAGTTACCGGATATGGCATGCGGCGTGAACGGTGTGTCGTTGCAGACGGTGTTCCGGCCCGAATGCATCGACGTGGAGTTTCGACGCCGATGGAATCGTCGAGACCCGCATCTACGGTCGGCAGGTCAAGGCGGACGGTTCGGTCGGGGAGCGTTGGTTGGACCATCGCTGGCGTCGGCTCTGATGTCTGTGCGGGAGTCCGAGCCGATCTAGGGCCGACTTGGGCAGGTGGTCCGTCTCCGCCCATCCACCCCGCCATCCC
>NZ_CALDGS010000066.1 GCF_937941905.1 uncultured Mycolicibacterium sp.
CCTAGCCCGGTCAGCCGAGCCGCGCCACTCCGCGGGCCTGTGGCAACGGCAGGTCGTTGTAGGTGGCGATGCCGGGTGCGGCGGCCACCACCGCCGGGATGGCGTGGATCGGCGGGGCGGCGGTCATGATGTGGCCGAGCACCATGAACTCCTGCAGCGTGGTGGCCTGGAAGTCCGGCGACGGCAGGAACCCGACCTGCATCGTCACCGTCGGGCGGCCCTCGACGGTGATTCGCCAGCCGTCGCCGCCATCGAACTGCCAGTCCGGCTGCAGCGACTGGCCCTTCTTCCAGCGCACGTTGATATCGACCAGCGTGCGGCCGCCGACCCGGCCCTGCCAGCTGGCGTAGACCCCGGCCACGCAGCCCTTGTCGATGCGCCACGACCCCAGGTCGAGGTCCTCGGTGGTCTGGGCGTACTCGGCCTCGCAGACGATCTCGTCGAGCTCCACCCCGAGCGAGTCGGCCACCAGCCGCACCGCCTCGGCGAAGATCGCGGTCCCCTGCGAGGCCTTCGGCGCCAGGTCGGGCGCGTCGATCGGGGTGCCGAAGCCGACCGGGATCTCGGTGGCGGGGGAGTCGTAGAAGGTGGTGTCGGCCTGCTCGCTGATCACCACCTTGTCCACCCGGTCGCAGGCGGTCGCGGCCACGATCGCCAGCAGCTCGGCGAAGCCCGGACTCACCCCGGAGCCGAAGATCGTCGCCCCGCCCTGCCGGCAGGCCTGCTCGATGCGCTCCCGGTTCGCGCCGAGGTTGTGGCCGGTGATGAACGACGCCGAGGTCACCACGTTGACCCCGGCGGACAGGATGCGCACCAGCTCGTCGACGTCGTTCCACATCGGCGTGTAGACGACGCAGTCCGGTTTGAGCGCCAACAGCGCCTCGACGTCGTTGGTGGCCTGGACCCCGACCGGGTCGATCCCCGCGAGCTCGCCGACGTCGCGCCCGGCCTTGTCCGCCGACCACGCGTAGCAGCCGACGAGTTCGAGGCCGGGATTGGCGAGGATGGCCTTGACCGCGCTCTTTCCGACGTTGCCGGTCGTCCACTGGACGACCCGATACCGCACATTGTTGGGCACTCGCTCAGCATAGGGCGATCGCCCAATTCCGTGGGCGGGTTTCCCGGGGGTCGCCCCACTCCGCGGGCAGCCGCCAACACCCCCTGCGAGGGCCGCGGAAGGGGGTGTGCGTCTGCCCGTGGGAAGGCGGGGGCCTACGGGCCGGCGATGAGCCGGGCCTGGCCGGTCTGCTGGCGGCCGGCGGCGTCGAGCCACACCAGATCGACCACATCGCCCGGATAGTGCCGGTCCAGCACGAAGGTCAGCGCGGTGGCCGAGTCCAGCGGGGTGCCGTCCAGCGCGATGAGGATGTCGCCGGGGCGCAGCCCGGCCGCCGCGGCCGGGCCGCCGGGCAGCACGTCCTGGATGAACACCCCGGGCCGGTTGCGCAGCGGCGCGGTGCGCACGCCGACGCCCAGCAGGGTGGGCGGGCCGATGTGCACGGTGTCCGACGGGATGCCGGCGCGGATCTGGTCGGCGATCGCCATCGCCCGGTTGATCGGGATCGCGAACCCGCGTCCGCCCGGGCCCATCCGGAAGTTCACCGACGCCGCGGTGGTCAGCCCGACCACCTGGCCGGCGCCGTTGACCACCGGCCCGCCGGAGTCGCCCGCGCGCACCGGGGCGGCGAACTCGAACAGCCCGGACAGTTCGTCGGTGGACCCGGTCAGCGTGTCCTCGGCGTTGACCGTGCGGTCGAAACCGGTTACCGTGCCGAACTCCCGGGTCAGCGGCGCCGGCGTGCCGTTGGCGTTGCCCAGCGCGACGACCGGCTCGCCCGGCACCAGCAGGGCCGAGTCGCCGATCGGGGCGACCGGCAGCCCGGCCGCGCCCTGCAGTTGCAGCACCGCGACGTCCTCGCCGCGGTTGTAGCCGACCAGGTGGGCCGGATAGGACCGGCCCGCGACGGTCGCCGAGATGGTGTCGGCGCCCTGCACGACGTGGAAGTTCGTCAGCACCTGGCCCTCGGGGGAGAGCACCACGCCCGCACCCACGCCGACGGCACGCTGGTAGTCGATGCGGGTGTCGATGCGGACCACCGCGGGCTCGACCATCGCGGCGGCCACGGCCGGATCACCGGGGTTGGCGGCGGCGGTGACGGGCAGGGTCGGCGCGAGCAGGCCGATCACGGTCGCCAGCACGACCGACGCCGACGCCAGCCCTCGGCGCAGCCGGAATCTGCCCATCAGTGTGTTTCCTCCGGACGGTCGGGATGTCTGGAACCCATCTTGCCGGAGATCCCCGACCGGGGTTCGGGCCAACCCGCCGCGGGTCAGCGCGACCGGCGGTTGCGCAGCAGGCCGCGGCCGGTCTTTGCGGGGGTGTCCGACGCCTCGTCGGAGGTCGATGCGTCGGCTCCGGGATTCGTTGCGTCGGCTTCGCCGACAGGACCGGACTCGTCGGCTTCGCCGGCAGGACCGGACTCGTCGGACTCGTCCGCCGCGGTGGTCTCGGCTTCGTTCGGCTCCGCGGCCTCGTCGTCCCCGGAAGCGGTCCTGCCCCGCCGCCCGCGCGTCTTCTTCGGCTTCACCGGCTTCGGCGGCGGTGGGGGCAGCTCGGCGACGAAGGCCAGGTAGAACGCGAAGAACCCGAGCAGCGCGATCGCCGCGGCGGCACCGTAGCTGCCGAACAGCCAGCGTCCCGCGGTGTCCAGATCCAGCCAGATCTCGCTGATCGCGGTGCCGACGATGAGCACCCCGGCCACCACATGCAGCACGATCGAGACGGTGCGCAGCGTCAGCGCCAGCTGCGGGGTGCCGAACTCCGGCCGGCGGGTCCGCTGCAGGGTGAGCAGCACCGGGATGGCGGCCAGCCCGACCAGCGCCCCGCACACGATCCGCAGCACCGTGCCCAGCGCGAACGGTGTCTCGCCGATCAGCTCGAACCAGCGCGGCAGGACGAAGAAGAAATACAGGACGGCCGCGATGACGGCGAACGACGCATGCCACAGCACAGCGCCAGTACGCCGCATGCTCCTCCTCGACAGGCCT
Source organism: uncultured Mycolicibacterium sp. (assembly GCF_937941905.1). Classification (GTDB taxonomy): domain Bacteria; phylum Actinomycetota; class Actinomycetes; order Mycobacteriales; family Mycobacteriaceae; genus Mycobacterium. The sequence continues at coordinate 3,049 of NZ_CALDGS010000066.1, forward strand.
TGACACGTGTCCGGGGTGCGACCGCCGCGTTGACGGCCGGCCGCACCCCGGACCGGTTGCGGAGGATGCGGGATTTGAACCCGCGAGGGCTATTAACCCAACCCGCGTTCCAGGCGAGCGCCATAGGCCACTAGGCGAATCCTCCGTGGGCAATGTTAACCGAACCCGGGTGGGGGACATCAACCCTCCCCGGTGGCGCTAGACTCGGCCGTGGACCCCGCGCGGCGTCCATCCTGTGAACTCCCCCAGGGCCGGAAGGCAGCAAGGGTCAACGGGCTCTGGCGGGTGCGCGGGGTCCCCTACTTCCGACCTCCCTGTTTCAGCTCGTGAAAGGCGCGCGGTGTCGTTTGAGTCCCTCGGCCGTGACGAGTTGGTCGCCGAACACGAACGTCAGCGGCAGGCCTACGCCGATCTGCAGGCCAAGGGGCTGCGGCTCGATCTGACCCGCGGCAAGCCGGCGCCCGAGCAGCTCGACCTGTCCAACCGGCTGCTGGCCCTGCCCGGCGAGGACGACTACCGCGACGGCACCGGCACCGACGTGCGCAACTACGGCGGCCTGCACGGCCTGCCCGAGCTGCGGGCCATCTTCGGCGAGCTGCTGGGCATCCCGGTGGACAACCTGATCGCCGCCAACAACGCCAGCCTCGAGCTGATGCACGACACGGTGGTGTTCTCGCTGCTGCACGGCGCGGTCGACTCGCCGCAGCCGTGGGTGCGCGAACCGGCGGTCAAGTTCCTGTGCCCGGTGCCCGGCTACGACCGGCACTTCGCGATCACCGAGCGATTCGGCTTCGAGCTGATCCCGGTGCCGATGCGCGAGGACGGCCCGGACACCGACGTGGTGGCCGGGCTCGTCGCGGCCGACCCGGCGATCAAGGGCATGTGGTGTGTGCCGGTGTTCGCCAACCCGACCGGGGTGACCTTCTCCGAGGAGGTCACCCGGCGGCTGGTGTCGATGCCGACCGCCGCCCCCGACTTCCGGCTGTACTGGGACAACGCCTACGCGGTGCACACCCTGACCGACCGGTTCCCGGAGCAAGTCGACGTGCTCGGGCTGGCCGCGGCCGCCGGGAATCCGAACCGGCCGCTGGTGTTCGCGTCCACATCCAAGATCACCTTCGCCGGGGCGGGGGTGAGTTTCCTGGGTGCCTCCACCGCGAACCTCGACTGGTACCTCGAGCACGCCGGGATCAAGACGATCGGCCCGGACAAGGTCAACCAGCTGCGGCACCTGCGGTTCTTCGGCGACGCCGAGGGGGTGCGCGAGCACATGCGCCGCCACCAGCGGATTCTGGCGCCCAAGTTCGCCCTGGTGCAGCAGATCCTGGAGGAGCGGCTGGGCGAGTCGAAGATCGCCTCCTGGACCGACCCCAAGGGCGGCTACTTCGTCAGCCTCGACGTGCTGCCCGGCACCGCCAGGCGCACCATCGCGCTGGCCAAGGACGCCGGCATCGCGGTGACCGCCGCCGGTTCGGCGTTCCCGTACCGAAACGACCCGGAGGACAAGAACATCCGGATCGCGCCGAGCTTCCCGTCGCTGCCCGAGCTGCGGGACGCCGTGGACGGGCTGGCCACCTGCGCGCTGCTGGCGGCCACCGAGGCGCTGCTGGCGCGGTGAGGGCCCCAGCGGTGAGGCCGGGCGGTGTGCGTCGGCCGGCGTCGGTAGCCTTCTGACCGTGGCGCTCTACCGCAAGTACCGGCCCGCGACCTTCGCCGAGGTCGTCGGCCAGGAGCACGTCACCGAACCGTTGTCCGCCGCGCTCAGCGCGGGCCGGATCAACCACGCCTACCTGTTCTCCGGACCGCGGGGCTGCGGCAAGACGTCATCGGCGCGCATCCTGGCCCGCTCGCTCAACTGCGAGCAGGGCCCGACCCCCACCCCGTGCGGGGTCTGCGACTCCTGCGTCGCGCTGGCCCCCAACGGGCCGGGCAACGTCGACGTGGTCGAGCTCGACGCCGCCAGCCACGGCGGTGTGGACGACACCCGCGAGCTGCGCGACCGCGCCTTCTACGCGCCGGCGCAGTCGCGGTACCGGATCTTCATCGTCGACGAGGCCCACATGGTCACCACCGCGGGCTTCAACGCGCTGCTGAAGATCGTCGAGGAGCCGCCGGAGCACCTGATCTTCGTGTTCGCCACCACCGAGCCGGAGAAGGTGCTGCCGACCATCCGGTCGCGCACCCACCACTACCCGTTCCGGCTGCTGGCCCCGCGCACCATGCGCGGGCTGATCGAGCGGATCTGCGCGCAGGAGAACGTCACCGTCGACGACGCGGTGTACCCGCTGGTGATCCGTGCCGGCGGCGGCTCACCGCGCGACACGCTGTCGGTGCTCGACCAGCTGCTCGCCGGGGCCGAGGGCAACCACATCACCTACGAGCGGGCGCTGGGGCTGCTCGGCGCGACCGACATCGCGCTGATCGACGACGCGGTCGAGGCGCTGGCCGCCGGCGACGCCGCGGCCCTGTTCGGCGCGGTGGAGGCGGTCATCGACGCCGGCCACGACCCGCGCCGGTTCGCCACCGACCTGCTCGAACGCTTCCGGGATCTGCTTGTGCTGCAAGCGGTTCCGGACGCCGCCGAACGCGGCGTGGTGGACGCGCCGCAGGACGTGCTGGAACGCATGCGCGACCAGGCGGCCCGGATCGGCGCCGCGACGCTGACCCGCTACGCCGAGGTGACCCACGCCGGGCTGGGGGAGATGCGCGGCGCCACCGCGCCGCGGCTGCTGCTGGAGGTGGTGTGCGCGCGGCTGCTGCTGCCGTCGGCCAGTGACACCGAATCGGCGTTGCTGCAGCGCATCGAACGCATCGAGAAGCGCCTGGACATGACCATCCCGGCCGGCGAGGCCGCCGCGGCCGCGCCCCGGCCGGCCCGGGAGTTCGTCCGGCCCAGTCAGGCGGCGCGCACCCCGGCCGCTGCCGAACCGCAGGGTGCCGCTCCGCCGGCCGCCGGGCCGGCACCGGCGCCACCTGCGGCCCCGGTCGCCCCGCCGCGGCAGCGGCAGGAACCCGTCCCGCCGCGGCAGCGGCCCGAACCCGTCCCGGCGGGGCAGCGGCCCGAACCGGCCCCGGCGCCGCGGCCGGCGGTCGCATCCCAGGACGTGGCGCCCCCGCCACCGGCTCCGGCACCGCCGCGCCCGGCGCCGGAACCCGAACCCGCCCCGGCGGCCCCCGCGGCGGCGGCCCCGGCCGGCGGCGGTCTGACCGCCGCGCAGGTGCGCAGCATGTGGCAGACCATCCGGGAGAAGGTCCGCGAACGCAGCCGCACCACCGAGGTCATGCTCGCCGGCGCCACCGTCATCGCCGTCGAGGGCGACACCCTGGTGCTCAGCCACGATTCCGCCCCGCTGGCCAAACGGATTGTGGATCAGCGCAACTCGGAGGTCATCCGGGAGGCGCTCAAGGACGCCCTGGGGGTGGACTGGCGGATCCGCTGCGAGGTCGGCGCCGCCCCGGCGGCCCCCGCGGCCGCTCCGGGGCCCGGGTCGGGGGCGGCGGGCCGGCAGCGGCCCGCGCCCACGCCGCAGGAGCGGGTCCAGGCCGAGCGCGAGGCCGAGGAGGAGCGCATGCTCGCCGAGGCCGCCGAGGAGGACACCTCCGAGGCGCCCCGCCGCGACCCCGAGGAGGCCGCGATCGAGCTGCTGCAGAACGAGCTGGGCGCCCGGCGCATCGACTGAGCCGGGCGCCGCCGGAGCGGCCCGGTGCGGGCTACGGCGTCCACCACGGCCGCAGCGGCAGCCCGCCGTCGCGGCCCTTGGCGTCCAGCTTGACCGCCAGCACCTGGTGCAGCTGGACCACATTGGTCTCGAACCCCAGCCGGGAGCCGGCCATGTACAGGCCCCAGATCTTGGCGGTCGGCAGCCCCACCTCGGCGACCGCCTCGTCCCAGTGCTCGACGAGGTTGCGGCACCAGTCGCGCAGCGTCAGCGCGTAGTGGTGGCGCAGGTTCTCCTCGTGCACCACCTCGAAGCCCACGTTCTGCGCCTCGGTGATGATCCGGCCGGAACCGGTCAGCTCGCCGTCCGGGAACACGTAGCGGTCGATGAACCCGCCCGCGCGGGCCCGGCTGATGTTGTCCGGCCGGGTGATGCAGTGGTTGAGCAGCAGCCCGCCCTCGCGCAGCTTGGAGTGCAGGAACCCGAAGTAGGCCGGGTAGTTCCGCACCCCGATGTGCTCGGTCAGGCCGATCGAGGACACCGCGTCGAAGCCGGACTCGCGCACGTCGCGGTAGTCGCCGTGGCGCACCTCGGCCAGTTCGGCCAGCCCCTCCTCGGCGATCGCCTTCTGCGCCCAGGTGGCCTGCTCGCGCGACAGCGTCACCCCGATGGCCTTGACCCCGTGCCGGGCCGCGTAGCGCACCATCCCGCCCCAGCCGCAGCCCACGTCGAGCAGTCGGTCGCCAGGCTTGAGCCGCAGCTTCTCGAACACCAGGCGGTACTTGTTCTCCTGCGCCTGCTCCAGGGTGGCTTCCGGCGTCGGGTAGCAGGCGCAGGTGTAGGTCATCGACGGGCCGAGCACCCACTCGTAGAACGTGTTGGACACGTCGTAGTGGTGGTGGATCACCTCGGCGTCGCGGGACTTGCTGTGCCGCAGGCCCTCGGCGATCCGCCGCCAGCGCGGCACCGCCTCCTGCGGCGGCGGGGCGATCGGCCTGAAGTGCTCCACCCCGATGGAGCGGACGATCGCGGCCAGCACCCGCACCGGCGGCAGCTTGAACTCTATCTTGTCGGCCAGCGCCCGCAGCAGCTCGTACGGGTCGCCCGGATGCACGCCGTGCGGTTCCAGGTCGCCGGAGACGTAGGCGCGGGCCAGGCCGAGGTCGCCGGGCGCGGTCGCCAGGTAGGTGGTGCCGCGCGGGGTCTTGAGCTCCAGACCCAGCTTCGCGTCGTCCGGCCCGATCGAGCTGCCGTCGTAGGCGGTGAACTTCAGCGGCAGCTCACCGCTGCAGAAGATCGCCAGGATCTCGGCCAGGGTGAGCTTGCGGCCGCTCTCGGCAGCGGCGAGGGCCTGTTCCTTGAACGTCGTCATCGTCTTTGCACCGCCTTCGCATACAGGTCGAGCAAGCGCGAATCCGGGTCGTAGACCTTCTTCACGGTCTTGTACGTCTCCCCACCGTAGAGTCGGTCGAACTCCTCGCGCTCGTAGTAGGCGTCGGAATACAGCGACTTGTGACCTTCGAGCTCACTGACCTTCTTCTCGATCAGCCGGTTCGTCTGCCCCTCGGTGGCGCCCGCCGGCACCGACGACCAGAAGCCGACGTTGACGTAGGTGTGGCCGGGCCGCAGCGGGTACAGCGGCCAGCCCTGGTCGTCGCGCAGCCGCAGCGGGCACAGCCACACCGGCTCGATCGGGATGTTGGCCAGGAACCACTCGAGGAACTCGGTGCAGCGTTCGACCGGCACCTCGATGTCCTGCACCACCCGCTCGCGCGGCGGGCGGCCGTTGAGCTTCTCGATCCGGTCGGCGATGCCGAACCGGCGGTCGTAGGCGACCAGCTTCCAGTAGAAGCTGCTGCGCTTGAGCCGGCGCGGCCAGAACGGCCGGATCCGCGGGTTCTGCACCCCGAACGCCCGCGAGCACCAGAACCAGTCGGTGTCCCAGCGCCACAGGTAGTCGTGCATGGTCAGCCGGTCGGTCTTGATGCCCTCGGGGTGCTGGATGGACCGGTAGTAGATCTGCCGGCCGGTGTAGTCGCTGACCGGGCCGGGGGTGTTGGTCCGGGTGCCCAGGCACAGGTAGCTCTCGTCGGCGCTGAACACCACGCCGTCGAGGTAATCGACCGGCGTGCCGTCGAATTCGGCCGTCTCGGCGATGCGGCCCATCGTCTCGACCAGCTCGCCGAGGGTGTGGAACCGCACGTGCCGCAGCGCGACGAACGGATGCACCGGCTCCAGCTCGATCTTGATTCTGACCGAGTAGCCAAGCGTGCCATAGGAATTCGGGAACGCCCGGAACAGGTCGGCGTTGCGGTCGCGGCTGGCGGTGACGATCTCGCCGGCGCCGGTGAGGATGTCCATCTCCAGCACCGACTCGTGCGGCAGGCCGTTGCGGAACGAGGCCGACTCGATGCCCAGCCCGGTCACCGCGCCGCCCAGCGTGATGGTCTTGAGCTGCGGCACCACCAGCGGGGTCAGCGCGTAGGGCAGCGTCGCGGCCACCAGGTCCTCGTAGGTGCACATCCCGGCCACGTCGGCGGTGCGGGACTCCGGGTCGACCTCGATCACCCCGGTCAGCCCGGAGACGTCCAGGCCGGCGACCCCGTCGCGGGAGCGGGCCCGGAACAGGTTCGAGGTGGGTTTGGCCAGCCGCACCGTGGCGGTCGGGGGGATGGCGCGGTAGCTGTCGAGCAACCGCTGGACCGCGGCCGCGTGGGCCGCGCGTGCGTCACTGGGGGCAACAGACACGTGTATACGCTAGTCCGCGCCCCGACCCGATGCGACAGCACCGAACCCCGACCCCGAACTCGAACGAGGAGTTGCCTGATGGGACAGGTCAGCGCGTCCGCCACCGTCCTGGTCGACGCCCCACCGGAACAGGTGCTCGAGGCCGTCGCCGACTACCGCGACGTGCGGCCCCGCATCCTGACCGGGCACTACCGCGACTACGAGGTGCTCGAGGGCGGCCGGGGCGCGGGCACCGTGGTGCGGTGGAAACTGCAGGCCACCCGCACCCGGGTGCGCGACGTGCGGGCCGTCGTCGACGTCGCGGGCCGCACCGTCATCGAGAAGGACACCAACTCCTCGATGATCACCAACTGGACCGTCGCCCCCGCCGGACCGGGCTCCTCGGTGACGGTCAAGACCACCTGGACCGGCGCCGGCGGCATCCCGGGCGTGTTCGAGGCGATCTTCGCCCCGCTGGGCCTGCGCCGGATCCACCAGGCGGTGCTGGCGAACCTGAAGCGCGTGGTCGAGGCTAACCGGCCTGCCGCTTGAGCTGCAGGAACGCGGTGATGCCGCGCACCACCGCGTCGGCGTAGCGCTGCCGGCCCTCCGGGGTCTTCATCAGCGCCGCGTCGGCCGGGTTCTTCATGTTGCCCAGCTCGACGAGCACCGCCGGGTACTGGGCGAGGTTCAGCCCGGCGATGTCGCTGCGCGGGTTGAGCCCGCCCGAGCCGATGTAGGTCGCCGGCGGGATGCCCGAGGCGGCCAGCTGGTCGCGCATCACCCGGGCCAGCGTCACCGCCGGGCCGGCCTGTGCGGCGTTCAGCGGCGGCGACGAGTACAGCACGTGGAAGCCGCGGCCGGTGGGCGGGCCGCCGTCGGCGTGGATCGACACGATCGCGTCCGGGCGCACCGCGTTGGCCATCGCGGCGCGCTCGTCCACGCACGGGCCCAGGGCGTTGTCGTTGCCGCGCGACATCGCGGTGCGTACCCCGAGCGCGTGCAGCGCGGCCCGCACCCGCAGCGTGGTGTCCCAGGCGAAGGTGTGCTCCGGGTAGCCGTCGTCGGTGGCGGTGCCGCTGGCCTGGCAGTCCTTGGTGCCGCCCCGGCCGTTGGGCACCTGGCGGCCGATCGAGGCGTCGTTGGCGCCGTTGTGGCCCGGGTCGAGGAACACGGTCATGCCGGCGACGCCGACCGGCGCGGCGGCCGCGGGCCCGGCGACGGTGGTGGACACGGCGAGAACCGCGGAGACGGCCAACGCCGCTCCGACACGCAGACAGGCCGGCACGTGCACCGCGTCACGGTAGCCCGCGTGGGGACTAGGCTTGAAGCCCGGAGAGCCGGATTCGGGCGAGAGAGACCAAGTCGATACCCGGCCTTGATCAACGAGACGCAATCGAGGGGATGAACACATGCAACCCGGTGGCCAGCCCGACATGTCCGCGTTGCTCGCCCAGGCGCAGCAGGTGCAGCAGCGATTGATCGAGGCCCAGGAGGCACTGGCCAACGCCGAGGTGCACGGCCAGGCCGGCGGCGGCCTGGTGCAGGTCACCATGAAGGGCAGCGGTGAGGTGGTCGCGGTCAACATCGACCCCAAGGTGGTCGACCCCGACGACGTCGAGACGCTGCAGGACCTCATCGTCGGCGCGCTGGCCGACGCGGCCAAGCAGGTCACCATCATGGCCCACGACCGGCTCGGTCCCCTTGCCGGCGGGATGGGCGGGTTCGGCCTGCCGGGGATGTGAGCGGAACGTAGGTGTTCGAAGGACCGGTTCAGGACCTCATCGACGAGCTCGGGAAACTACCCGGCATCGGGCCGAAGAGTGCCCAGCGCATCGCCTTCCACCTGCTGACCGTGGAGCCGCCGGACATCGACCGGTTGGTGGCGGCGCTGAACCGGGTGCGCGACGGGGTGACGTTCTGCGAGGTGTGCGGCAACGTCACCGACGCGCAGCGCTGCCGCATCTGCAGCGACCCGCGCCGGGACGCGTCGGTGGTGTGCGTGGTCGAGGAGCCCAAGGACGTGCAGGCCATCGAGCGCACCCGGGAGTTCCGCGGCCGCTACCACGTGCTCGGCGGGGCGCTGGACCCGTTGAACGGGGTCGGGCCGGACCAGCTGCGCATCCGCGAGCTGCTCAACCGCATCGGGGAGAAGGTCGACGGGGTGGAGATCGGCGAGGTGATCATTGCCACCGACCCGAACACCGAGGGCGAGGCCACCGCGACCTACCTGTCGCGGATCCTGCGCGACATCCCGGGCCTGACCGTGACCCGGCTGGCCTCCGGGCTGCCGATGGGCGGGGACCTGGAGTTCGCCGACGAGCTCACCCTGGGCCGCGCCCTGGTCGGCCGCCGCGCCCTGTAGGGCGCCCCCGGTTCGCTTCGCGCCCAAACGCACCTTTGGGCGAAAAAGTGCGAGAGGAATCCGCCAAATCGTCGATCTCGGCGACGGGACGGGCGCGGGTGTCGGACCCGGTGAGCACCATGCCGACATGGCGGAGGTTTTTCTCGCGAGGGAGGCCCTGGGCGAGGGCATGCCGCGCAACGATCTGCGGCGCTGGTATCGCCCGATGTACCGCGGCGTGCACGTCGGCAGGTGGGAGCGCCCCACGCTGCAGGACCGGATCCTCGGTGCCCATCTGACCACCGGCCGCACCGGCGTCATCGCCGGGGTCGCCGCATCCGCCCTGCACGGGGCGGCGTGGGTCGGCGACGCCGAGCCCGTCGAGGTGCTGGCGCGGAATCGGCGGCGCCAGGCCGGACTGATCGTGCGGCAAGACCGCATCGCCGACGACGAGATCGTGCGCGTCGCCGGCCTGCCGGTCACCAGCCCGGCCCGGACCGCGTTCGACCTGGGCCGCTACCAGCAGCGGACGGTGGCGCTGGCGCGCCTGGACGCGCTGATGCGGGCCGCGCCGTTCGACCCGCGCGAGGTGGCGACCCTGCTGAGCCGCTACGGGCCGGTGCGCGGCGTGCGTCAGCTGCGTGAACTGCTGCCGCTGGTCGACGCCGGCGCCGCTTCCCCACAGGAGAGTCGACTACGGTTGTTGTTGGTGGACAACGGGTTTCCGACACCGCAGACGCAGATCCCGGTCCACGACGCCGACGGGACGCCGGTGGCCTACCTGGACATGGGCTGGCGGGAGCTGGGCCTCGGCGTCGAGTACGACGGCGACCAGCACCGCACCGACCGCGCGCAGTACGTCCGCGACCTGCACCGGCACCGGCGGCTGGCCGAGCTGGGCTGGGAGGTGATCCGGGTGGTCGCCGAGGACCGCGCCGCCGACGTGCTGCGTCGGGTGCGCGAGGCGTTTCTGCGGCGCGGCGGCGCCGAGATCGACGAAATGGCGGGATCTTCTCGTACTTTTCCGCCCAAAGGTGCGTTTGGGCGCAGGAGCGCCTAGCGGCGGGCGTGGGCGAGGCGTTCGCGGCGCAGCAGGTCCACCTCGGGCAGCTCCAGCGGCGCCAGGTCGCCGACCACCTTGCCCAGCAGGTAGTCCGCCAGTTCCGGGTTGCGGGCCAGGGCCGGGCCGTGCATGTAGGTGGCCACCACGCTGCCCTGCACCACGCCGTCGTAGCCGTCCCCGGCGCGGTTGCCGGCCCCGGTGATCACCCTGCCCAGCGGCCGCGCGTCCGGGCCGAGAACCGTTCCGCCACCGTGGTTCTCGAACCCGGTCAGCAGCTCCGAAAGCCCCGGCACCAGCGGCTCGGTGACCAGCTCGCCGATGGTGCGCCGGCCCTGCGGGGTGGTGGTGACGTCGAGCAGCCCGACCCCCTCCACCCGTTCCCCGGCCGAGGTCTCGTACCAGCGTCCGAGCACCTGCACCGCCGCGCAGATCGCCAGCACCGGCGCGCCGCGCGAAACCGCTTGCTGCAGGCCCGGATAGCGCATCAGATGCCGGGTGGCCAGCCGCTGGGCGTAGTCCTCGGCGCCGCCGAGGGTGTAGAGGTCGAGGCTCTCGGGCACCGGGTCGTCGAGGGTGATCTCCACGATCTCGGCGGCGATCCCGCGCATCCGCAGCCGCTGGCGCAGCACCACCGCGTTGCCGCCGTCGCCGTAGGTGCCCATCACGTCCGGCAGCACCAGGCCGATCCGCACCACCGAGTCAGCCACGATCGATCACCCGATTCAGTTGCAGGAACGCCGTGTAGTTGGCGACCACCTCGACCCGGCCGGGCGGGCAGGACCGGATCGCCGCCAGCGTGTCGTGCACCAGCGTGTGCGCCACGCCGGCGTACCCGAGCCGCACCGCCAGGTCGGTGCCGCGCTCGCCGGCCGCCACCACCGGCACACCCTCGAAGTCCTCGAACCGCACGTCCCACAGCCAGGACAGATCCTCGCCGTCGGGCACCCGGCCGTTCACCGCGATGACGACACCGTCGGCGGTCCGGTCGATCATCGACAGCGCCTCCTGCCAGCCGGCCGGGTTCTTGGCCAGCAGCAGCCGCACCGTGTGCGCGCCGAGCCGCACCGTGCGGTACCGCCCGGCCACCTCGCGCACCGTCGCCACCGCCGCCACCGCGGCGGCCGGATCGGCACCCATGGTGACCGCGGCGGCCACCGCCTGCGCGGCGTTGCCCCGGTTGACCGACCCCGGCAGCGCCAGCCGCAGGTCGAAGACCTGCCCGTCCGGACCGTGGAGCCGCTCGTCGTCGAACCACCACTGCGGCTCCGGGCGGCGGAAGCCCTCGGCGCCGGTGGAGTACCAGTCCCGGCCCTGCCGCACGATCACCTCGCCGGAGCGCGGGCAGCTCACCGAGTCGTTGGACCAGGAGCCGCCCGCGGCCACCCACACCACCTTCGGGTGGTCGAAGGCCGCGGACGTGACCAGCACGTCGTCGCAGTTGGCCACCACCACGGTGTCGGGGTGGCGGGCCAGCCCGGCCCGCAGCGTGCGCTCGATGTGGTTGATCTCACCGACCCGGTCGAGCTGGTCGCGCGACAGGTTGAGCAGCACGATCACCTCGGGGTCGAGTGCGTCGGCGATGTGCGGGACGTGCATCTCGTCCACCTCGAGCGCGGCCAGCGGGGCGTCGCGGTGCACCGCCAGCGCCGAGACCAGGCCGGCGTCCATGTTGGCGCCCTCGCCGTTGGTGGCCACCGGCCCGACGGTCTGCAGCGCGGCGGTGAGCATCCGGGTGGTGGTCGATTTGCCGTTGGTGCCGGTCACGATGACCGTGCGCCGGCCGGCGCCGAGCTGACGCAGGACCGACCGGTCCAGCGTCATCGCCACCAGACCGCCGATCATCGCGCCCGCGCCGCGGCCGGTGACCCGCGACGCCCAGCGTGCGCAGGCCCCCGCCGCCAGGGCGACGCGGCCGCGGACGGTGAGCCTGCCGACCCTTTGCTGCCCTGCCGAGATCATCCCCGGCAGTTTAGGAGCACGACACGCAGCCCGGCGATCCGAGGATTGTCGGAGCCGCGTGGGATTCTCGATTCGTGGGCCGAACCGTCGCCGAACCCCGCCCGATCCCGATCGGCCGCCCCGCCGTCGAGACCGGGACCGGCTGGGCCATCGTCGACGTCGAGACCTCGGGGTTCAGCCCCGGCCAGGCCCGCATCATCAGCATCGCCGCGCTCGCCCTCGGCGACGACGGCAACGTCGAGCGCAGCTTCACCACCCTGCTGGACCCGGGGGTCGACCCGGGCCCCACCCACGTGCACGGGCTGACCGCGGAGATGCTGGCCGGCCAGCCCACCTTCGGTGACGTCGTCGACGAGCTCACCGCGGTGCTCGCCGGGCGCACCCTGGTCGCCCACAACGTCGCCTTCGACTACGCCTTCCTGGCCTACGAGGCCGAGCTGGTCGGGGCGGAGCTGCCGGTCGACACGGTGATGTGCACCGTCGAGCTCACCCGCCGGCTGCGGCTGGGCACCGAGAACCTGCGGCTGGACACCCTGGCCGCGCACTGGGGGGTGACCCAGCTGCGCCCGCACGACGCGCTCGACGACGCGATGGTGCTGGCCCAGATCCTCAAACCGGCGCTGGCCCGCGCCCGGGAGCGGCGGGTGTGGCTGCCGGTGCGCCCGGTCGGGCGCCGCCGCTGGCCCAACGGCCGGGTCACCCACGACGAGCTGCGGCCGCTGAAGATGCTCGCCCCGCGGCTGCCCTGCCCGTACGCCAACCCGGGGCGGCACGTGCCGGGCCGGCGGCTGGTGCAGGGCATGCGGGTGGCGCTGACCGCCGAGGTGGACCGCACCCACGAGGAGCTCATCGAGCGCATCCTGCACGCCGGGCTGGCCTACACCGACGAGGTCGGCCCGGCCACCTCGCTGGTGGTGTGCAACGAGCCGGCGCCGCAGCAGGGCAAGGGCTACCAGGCGCTCGAGCAGGGGGTGCCGCTGATGCGCGACGAGGAGTTCCTGGCCGCGCTGGACCGCGTCATCGGCGGGTTGCGGCTCGAGGAGTTCGTCGACACCGGCACCGGGACCGGTCAGCTCGCCCTGTTCTGAGGCCGCACGCCCGGCCGGCGCCGGAAACGACCCGGCCGGGGGAGCGGACGCTCACCCCGGCCGGGTCGAACACTGCTGGGACCGGACTACATCCGGGCGGCGCGGTTGACCGCCGAGACCACCGCGCGCAGCGACGCCGTGGTGATCGAGGTGGCGATGCCCACGCCCCAGACCGTCTTGCCGTCGACGTTGGCCTCCACGTAGGCGGCCGCCTTGGCCTCCTCACCGGCCGACATCGCGTGCTCGGAGTAGTCCAGCACGCTGATCCGGAAGCCGACCGAGTTCAGCGCGTCGACGAACGCGGCCAGCGGCCCGTTGCCGGTGCCGGAGATCTCGCGCTCCTCGCCGTCGATCTTGACCGTGGCGACGATGCGGTCGGTGCCGCCGTCGACCTCGGCCGCCTCCACCCGCTGCTTGATCCGCTCCAGCGGCGTGATCGGGGCCAGGTACTCCTCGGCGAAGACGTCCCACATCTCCTTGCTGGAGACCTCGCCGCCCTCGCCGTCGGTGATCTTCTGGATCACCTGGCTGAACTCGATCTGCAGCCGGCGCGGCAGCACCAGGCCGTGGTCGGTCTTCATGACGTAGGCGACGCCGCCCTTGCCGGACTGCGAGTTGACCCGGATCACCGCCTCGTAGGTGCGGCCCACGTCCTTGGGATCGATCGGCAGGTAGGGCACCTGCCAGATCAGCTCGTCGACGTCCTTGCCGGCCGCGTCGGCGTCGGCCTTCATCTGGTCGAAGCCCTTGTTGATGGCGTCCTGGTGGCTGCCGGAGAACGCGGTGTAGACCAGGTCGCCGCCGTAGGGGTGCCGCTCGTGCACCGGCAGCTGGTTGCAGTACTCCACGGTGCGGCGGATCTCGTCGATATTGGAGAAGTCGATCTGCGGATCCACCCCGCGGGAGAACAGGTTCAGCCCCAGCGTCACCAGGCAGACGTTGCCGGTGCGCTCACCGTTGCCGAACAGGCAGCCCTCGATGCGGTCCGCGCCGGCCATGTAGCCCAGCTCGGCGGCCGCCACCGCGGTGCCGCGGTCGTTGTGCGGGTGCAGGCTCAGGATGATCGAGTCCCGCGGCGTCAGCCGCCGGCTCATCCACTCGATGGAGTCGGCGTAGACGTTCGGGGTGGCCATCTCCACCGTCGCCGGCAGGTTCACGATCAGCGGCCAGTCGGGGGTCGGCCCGATGACCTCGGCGACGGCGTTGCACACCTCCACCGCGTACTCCAGCTCGGTGCCGGTGTAAGACTCCGGCGAGTACTCGTAGCGCCACAGCGTGCCCGGGTACTTCTTCGCCTCCTCCAGGCACTTGCGGGCACCGGCCAGCGCGATCTGCTTGACCTCCTCGCGGTCGGCGCGGAACACCACCCGCCGCTGCAGGATCGACGTGGAGTTGTAGAAGTGCACGATCACCCGCGGCGCGCCCTGGCAGGCCTCGAAGGTCTTCTCGATCAGCTCGGGGCGGCACTGGGTCAGCACCTGGATGGTGACGTCGTCGGGGATCGCCCCGTCCTCGATGATCTCGCGGACGAAGTCGTAGTCGGTCTGGCTGGCCGACGGGAACCCGACCTCGATCTCCTTGTAGCCCATCCGCACCAGCAGGTCGAACATGCGCCGCTTGCGGGCCGGGCTCATCGGGTCGATCAGCGCCTGGTTGCCGTCACGCAGGTCGACCGCGCACCACAGCGGCGCCTTGGTGATGACCTTGCCCGGCCAGGTGCGGTCCGGCAGCGAGATGGGCTCGACCTCGTCGGCGAAGCTGCGGTAGCGGTGGACCGGCATCGCGGAACCGCGCTGCGGGTTCCAGGACGGCTGGCCGGGATAGGGATCACCCGACGGGGTCTTGATGGTGGTTACCGAGGTGAAGGCGTCGGGGGAGGGATGTCGATTGCTCATGATGGTTGGTGCTCCGGGAGTGGTTTGACGGGACTCGACCGGCCCAACACGAACACCCGCGACGGGAGGCCGGTCCGATCAGACCCCGCCGCGGCGTCCGAGGAGGAGCACCCACTGCACGGTTGACACTGTACTCCCAGGTCGCCCGGCTGCCAAAAGGGGCTCCGCGGCATCCGGTCGGCGGACCGCCGGTCAGGACACCCGCGACACCGACTCCAACACCCACCACAGCAGCGTCGCCTGGACCGCGATGCCGACCAGCGGCAACCAGAACGCCGACCGGCCGCGCCGCCGCCGGACGACGGCGACGACCAGCAGGACGACGAACACCGCGCTGCCGAGGCCGTCGTGGACGAGGTAGAACACCGGCAGCAGGTCGGAGATCGGGCACTCGCCCGAAACGACCCCGCACGCGTCGAGCCCGAGCAGCCAGAAGGCGCTGTAGAACAGCAGGGCGGCCAGCAGGTACGCGTAGGCGCAGAACAGGGCGAGCGTCGCGACGCCGTCGCCGGCGCGGGCCCGGGGCGGCCGGGGATCGTCGAACCCCTCGGGATACGGCAGGGCGGGCGGTTCCACAGCTCGACCGTACGGCCGCCCGGCGGTGGTCCCCGACACCGATTTCGGGGCACCGCACGGCGTGCTACATCGCCGAGTCGGGGAAGGCGATCACCGACAGGAACCGGATCGGCAGCTGGACCAGGTCCACCGGGCCGTGCGCACCCTCGCCGTCGAACTGCAGCGAGTCACCCGGGTGCAGTCGGTACACCGACCGGCTGTGGCTGTAGTCCATGACACCCTCGAGCATGTAGATGAACTCGGTGCCGGGGTGCTGGAACAGCGGGTAGGTGCGGCTCTTCTCGCTGAGCGTGACCATCAGGCACTCCAGCCGCTTGTGCTCGCCGCGCAGCGAACCGAGCAGCTGGTACTCGTGGCCCTCCCGGGTGCCGTTGCGCACGATCCGCGCCCCCTCGCCGGATTTGACGAAGGAGGCCGGCCGCTCCACGTCGGCGCCGCGGAACAGGCTGGTCACCGGCACGTCGAGGCCCTTGGCGAGCAACGCCAGGGTGGACAGGCTGCAGGAGGTCTGGGCGTTCTCGATCTTGCTCAGCATCGCCTTGGAGACGCCCACCCGGGCGGCCATCTCGGCGACGGTCAGGCCGTGCTGCAGCCGCAACAAGCGGACGTTGCGCCCGATCGCGGCCTCGAGCTCCAGCTCCTCGACGGGCTGGGCCGGGTCGCGATCACGCGCAACGCCCGACTCGTTGCGAAGCAGCGGCACATCGCTCACGCGATTAACTGTACTGCGCTTTGTTTCCTGACGGGAAACTTCGGGTTACCGCATCTCACCGGCACCGACGTACGGGTACGGACTCCTGAGCAGGTCGCCCTCGGCGAACCGGGAGAGCCGGAAGTCCCGCTCCGGGATGCGCGGGTCGCTGCTGCGGCCGTCGACGACGAGGTCGGCGACCAGCCGGCCCACCGCCGGGGCGATCTTGAACCCGTGCCCGCTGAAACCGGCGGCGATGATCAGCCCGTCGCGGCCGGACGGCGAGATGATCGGGTTCCAGTCCGGGGTGACGTCGTAGCAGCCGGCGTAGCTGGTGGTGATCCGCGGCTCGGCGAAGCCGGGGAAGCGGGTGCCCACCTTCTCCACCGTCATCTCGACGAACTCCTCGGTGGCCCGGTTGAGGTAGTCGTCCGGGTCGGCCGACTGCTGGTGGGAGAAGTCGCTGTTGCCGAACAGCACCTCGCCGTTGGGCTCGGGCCGGATGTACTGCAGCGACACCAAGTCGGAGAACACCGGCACCTTGCCGAGCTCCATGCCCGGATCGATCATCACCAGCTGTTCGCGCAGCACCTCGATCGGCACGTCGATGCCGTAGGGGGCCAGGAACGGCCTGGTCCACACGCCGGTGGCGACCACGACGGTGCCGGCGCCGATCTCGGTGCCGTCGGCCAGCCGCACCCCGGTGATCCGGTCGCCGTCGGCGAGCAGCCCGGTCACCTGGGCGCCCTGGCGCACCCGTGCCCCGGCCGCGCGGGCGGACGCGGCGAAGGCCTGGGCGGTCTGGTAGGCGTCGCCGTAGCCGCCGCGGGCCTCCCAGCCGAACGCCGCGAACGGCGACAGGTCGGCGGTCGGCCACATCCTGGCCACCTCGTCGGCGTCGATCTCCTCGGTCTGCACCCCGACCGCGCGCTGGGCGGCCAGGCTCTTGCGCAGCGCCTCGACGTTGGGTTCGCCGACGCCGACCACGTAGCCCACCGGGCGGAAGCCGATGTCGGTGCCGAAGATCTCCTCGGCCTTCTCGAACACCTCCAGCCCGACGGCGGCCATCGCGGCCAGCGAGCTGACCCCGTAGTGGCAGCGCACGATGCCGCTGGACTTGCCGGTCATCCCGGCGCCCACGGTGTCGCGCTCCAGCACCACCACGTCGGTGATGTCGCGCTGGGTCAGGGCCCAGGCGGCGGCGGTGCCCTCCAGCCCGCCGCCGACGATGACGACGTCGGCCGTCTCGGTCACAGCTGCCCACCTTTCGTCCAGCCGGGGATCCAGTCGGTGCCGGCCAGCGGGACCCGCGCCATCGCCGCGGCCTCGATGGTGATCGCGACGAGGTCCTCGGGCTCCAGATGGCAGACGTGCGCCTTGCCGCAGGCCCGGGCGATGGTCTGGGCCTCCATGGTCAGCACCCGCAGGTAGTTGGCCAGCCGGCGGCCCCCGGCGACCGGGTCGAACCGGGCGGCCAGCTCCGGATCCTGGGTGGTGATGCCGGCCGGGTCCCTGCCGTCCTGGAAGTCGTCGTAGAACCCGGCCGCGCTGCCGAGCTTGCGGTACTCGGCGTCGTAGCGCGGATGGTTGTCGCCGAGCGCGATGAGCGCGGCGGTGCCGATCGCCACCGCGTCGGCGCCCAGGGCCAGCGCCTTGGCGACGTCGGCGCCGGTGCGGATGCCGCCGGAGACGATGAGCTGCACACCCTTCTTCCCCGCCGCTCCGCTCGCCTGGGTGCGGTGCACCCCGAGCTCCTGCAGCGCCTGCACCGCCTGCGGAATGGCGGCCAGCGTCGGGATGCCGACGTGCTCGATGAACACCTCCTGGGTGGCCGCGGTGCCGCCCTGCATGCCGTCGACGACGACCACGTCGGCGCCGGAGTGCACGGCCAGCTTCACGTCGTAGTAGGTGCGGGTGGCGCCCACCTTGACGTAGATCGGCTTCTCCCAGTCGGTGATCTCGCGCAGCTCCTGGATCTTGATGGCCAGATCGTCCGGGCCGGTCCAGTCCGGGTGCCGGCAGGCCGAGCGCTGGTCGATGCCCTCCGGCAGGGTGCGCATCCGGGCCACCCGCTCGGAGATCTTCTGGCCCAGCAGCATGCCGCCGCCGCCCGGCTTGGCGCCCTGGCCCAACACCACCTCGATGGCGTCGGCCTTGCGCAGATCGTCCGGGTTCATCCCGTACCGCGACGGAAGGTACTGGTAGACCAGGTATTTCGACTGGCCCCGCTCCTCGGGGGTCATGCCGCCGTCACCGGTGGTGGTGGAGGTGCCCACCTCGCTGGCACCGCGGCCCAGCGCCTCCTTGGCCGGCCCGCTCAGCGCGCCGAAGCTCATGCCGGCGATGGTGACCGGGATGTCGAGGTGCAGCGGGTGCTTGGCGTAGCGGGTGCCCAGCACCACGTCGGTGTCGCAGCGCTCCCGGTAGCCCTCCAGCGGGTACCGCGACATCGACGCGCCGAGGAACAGCAGGTCGTCGAAGTGCGGCAGCTTGCGCTTGGCGCCCCAGCCGCGGATGTCGTAGATCCCGGTCTCGGCGGCGCGCTGGATGGCGGCGATGGTCTGCCGGTCGAAGGTGGCGGACTCCCGCAGGCCCAGGGCGGCCCGGGTATCGAAGTCGTTGGTCATCAGTACTCTCCGACGTTGTCGACGTGGAAGTTGTAGAGGCGGCGGGCCGAGCCGTAGCGGGTGTAGGCCGACGTGTCGTCGTCGTACCCGGCGGCCTTGAGCAGGCTGGCCAGCTCGGCGTGGTGCTCCTCGCGCATCGGCTTGGCAATGCAGTCCGCGCCCAGCGAGGCCACGTTGCCGCGTACGTAGATCCGCGCCTCGTAGATCGAGTCGCCGAGCGCCTCGCCGGCGTCGCCGCGGATCACCAGGCGGCCGGCCTGCGCCATGAAGGCGCTCATGTGGCCGACGTTGCCGCCCACCACGATGTCCACGCCCTTCATCGAGATCCCGCACCGCGCAGCGGCATTGCCCTCGATCACGAGCAGGCCGCCGTGGGCGGTGGCGCCCGCGGACTGGGAGGCGTTACCGGTCACCCAGACGGTGCCGCTCATCATGTTCTCGGCCACCCCGGTGCCGGCGTTGCCGTTGATGGTGATCTCGGCCTGCTGGTTCATCCCGGCGGCGTAGTAGCCGACGTGGCCGTTGACCGTGACCTTCACCGGGGCGTTGATCCCGACCGCGACGTTGTGGGCACCGGCGGGGTTGTCGATGACGAACTCCCCGGACAGCCCGGGCTCGTGCAGCGCGGCGTTCACCTCGCGCAGCGGCGTGTGCCGCAGGTCGAATCTCATCTCGTCCATGCGTAGACCACCTCCGGTTCCGGTTCCCAGATTTCCGCGTTCTCGACCCCGGGCAGACCGGCCAGCGCGCGGTACTCGCTGGCCATCGCGACCCAGTCCGGGGTCTCGGCGATCACCGCGGGCTTGCACGCGATCGCGTCCCGGACCACCGCGAACGAGTCGTGGTTGCTCACCAGCAGGGTGTAGAAGCCGTCGAACGTCGCGCACAGCTCCTTGAGCGCGGTGGCCACGTCGCGGCCGGCCGCGAGCTGGGCGGCGACGAACCGCGCCCCCACCTCGGTGTCGTTTTCGCTGTCGAACTCCACACCGGCCCTTTGCAGTTCGCGCCGGATGGTGGCGTGGTTGGAGAACGAGCCGTTGTGCACCAGGCACTGCCCGGGCCCCACCGCGTAGGGGTGCGCGCCCGACGGCGTCACCGCCGACTCGGTGGCCATCCGGGTGTGGCCCACCCCCTGCCAGCCCTGCGCGCCGGCCAGGCCCCAGGCCTGGGTCAGCGAGTAGGGGTCGCCCACGCCCTTGAGCACGGCCAGGTCGGCGCCGAAGCCGGCGACGAGTGCCTGGGGGTAGGCGGCCCTGACCGCCTGCAGTAGCTTCTCGGCAGGGGCGTCGCCGGTGACCAGGTAGGTGGCGTCGACGGCGCGCACCGACACCGGAAAGCCCAGCGCGGCAGTCAGTTCCGCGGCGGCCTCGTCGGGGCCCACCGGGGTGTCCAGCACCGACACACAGCCCTGGCCCGGCGGGGTCCAGGTGGGGTCGCCGTAGACGGCCACCCCGGCCGAGTCGCTGCCGCGCTCGGCCATCTCGCACAGCATCGCCGTCAGCAGCTCACCCAACCGCCCGTACAGCTGCGGATTGCGCAGGTGCAGGCCTACGATCCCGCACATTTGTCTTCCTCCTTGGTGTTTCGAGTCATCAGAACGCGGTCAGGTACTGCTCGACCTCCCACGTGCTGACCGTGCTGTGGTAGTCGAAGAACTCCGCGCGCTTCAGGTCGGCGAAGTACTTGGCCACGCCGTCGCCGACGGCGTCGAGCACCCCGCACACCACCGGGTCGGCCTCCAGGGCGTCCATGGCGTGCAGCAGCGTCGGCGGCAGGGTGCCCCGGCCGTTGGCCGCGCCGATGTCGCCCGGGTCGAGGCTGCGCTTGATGCCGTCGAGGCCGGCGCCCAGCGCGGCGGCCACCGTCAGGTACGGGTTGGCCGAGCCGTCGGCGCCGCGCAGTTCGATGCGCTGGTCGTCGGGAACCCGGATGTAGTGGGTGCGGTCGTTGCCGCCGTAGGTGGCGGTGCGCGGCGCCCAGGACGCGCCGGAGGCGGTCGAGGTCGCGCCGGTGCGCTTGTAGGAGTTGACCGTGGGCGCGATCACCCCCTGCAGGGCGCAGGCGTGGTCGAGGATGCCGCCGATGAAGCCGTAGGCGGTGGGCGACAGGCCCAGACCGCGGGCGTCCTCCACTCCCGGGAACACCGGGTTGCCGCCGCTGGTCAGCGACATGTGCAGGTGCAGGCCGTTGCCGGTGCGGTCGGAGAACGGCTTGGGCATGAAGGTGGCGACCATGCCGCGCTCGGCGGCGATCATCGACAGCAGGTAGCGCAGCGTGACCACCCGGTCGGCGGTGGTCAGCGCGTCGGCGAACTTGAAGTTCTGCTCGAACTGGCCGTTGCCGTCCTCGTGGTCGTTGGCGTAGTTGGACCAGCCGAGCTGGTTCATCGCGACCGAGACCGCGGTCAGGTGGTCGTACATCCGCGTCACGCCGCGGGCGTCGTAGCAGGGCTGGGCGGCGGTGTCGTGCGGGTCGGCGGTCGACAGCGTCCCGTCCGGGTTGCGGGTGAGCAGGAAGTACTCCACCTCCGCACCCACCCAGGCCTCGAAGCCGGCGTCGGCGGCGCGCTGCAGCAGCGACTTGAGGATGACGCGCGGTGCGTACGCCCAGGGCTTACCATCGACGTGCGGATCGCAGTGCACGATCGCCAGGCCCTCTTTGATGAAGGGGATCGGGGTGAACGACGCCGGGTCCGGGATCGCCATCAGGTCGGGATCCTTGGGTTCCTGACCCATTGCTCCGACGGCGTAGCCGGCGAACCCGACGCCCTCGGTGGACAGCAGGTCGACCGCCTCGACGGGGACGAGTTTGGCGCAGGGCTTGCCACGCAGATCGACGAAGAGCGCGAGGATGAACTTTGTGCCTGACGCCTCGGCCAGGCTCGCGAGGTCAGCGGTCATCTCCATACACCTGTCTTGTTGAGGTTCGTGGTGGACGCGGCCTCCTTCCGGCCGTTAACTGTCAGTAGACGTTGTTTCTGTTACGGAGACTAGCCCGCGATGTTGCGTGTGTGTTACGGCTGCGTGGCTGGCTAGAGTGCAAGCGATGAGAAGCCTGGACCGGCGGTGGTGGGTGGCGGCCGGTGTCGTCGCGATCGTGCTCGCCGCGCTGATCTACTCGCGGCTGACCGCCCCGCCGCCGGAGTGCGAACCGGTGCTCGAGCTGCTCGACTACAACCGGGCGCAGGCCGCCGCGATCCGGGAGAAGAGCGGCGACGCCGAGGGGCTGCCGACGCCGGCCGAGGAACTCGCCTACCAGCAGTGGGCCGACGGCCTGGCCGAGCGGGCCCGCAACATCGACCGCGACGACCTGCGGATCGCTGCCGTCGACGTGGCCGACCTGGCGGCGGTCTTCGTCCGCACGATGCGCGAGGTGCGCGAAGCGGCCGAGCAGCGGGCGCCCGGCGCCCCGCCGCCACCGCAGCTGTACGAGCTGACCGTCCTCGACGGGCAGCTTCAGCGCAAACTCGGCGAACTGGCCGACGCGTGTCGCGGCTGAGCGCCGCCCCTGTCGCATAAGCTGCGTCCCGTGTGTACCCGGGTGGTGTATCTAGGGCCGAACGACCGCGTCGTCACCGGCCGCTCGATGGACTGGAAGACCGAGATCGGCACCAATCTGTGGGTGCTGCCTCGCGGCGTAAAGCGCACCGGCCAGGCCGGCGCCGGCTCGGCCGAGTGGACGTCGAAGTACGGCAGCGTGGTCGCCACCGGCTACGACATCTCCACCACCGACGGCGTCAACGAGGCCGGCCTCGTCGTCAACCTGCTCTGGCTGGCCGAGTCGGTGTACCCGGACCGGACGACCGCCGGCCCCGCCATCTCGCTGGCGCTGTGGGGCCAGTACGTGCTGGACAACTTCGCCACCGTCGCCGAGGCCGTCAAGCAGTTGACCGCCACCCCGCTGCGGGTCGTCACCGCCGAGGTGCCCGGGCAGGGCCGGCTGGCCACCCTGCACCTGGCCATGTCCGACGCCACCGGGGACAGCGCGATCATCGAGTACATCGACGGTGAGCAGGTCATCCACCACGGTCGCCAGTACCAGGTGATGACGAACTCGCCGACCTTCGACAAGCAGCTCGCGATCACCCAGTACTGGGAGGAGATCGGCGGCACCGTGATGCTGCCGGGCACCAACCGCGCCGCCGACCGGTTCGTGCGGGCGTCGTTCTACGTCAACGCCGTCCCCAAGGTCGACGACCCGCTGCTCGCGCCGGCCACGGTGTTCAGCGTGGTGCGCAACGCGTCGGTGCCGTACGGCATCTCCACCCCGGACCAGCCGAACATCTCCTCGACCCGGTGGCGCACGGTCGTCGACCACAAGTCGCTGCGCTACTTCTTCGAGTCGGCCCTGTCGCCGAGCACGTTCTGGGTCGAACTTCACAACCTGGACTTCAGTGAGGGCGCGCCCACACGGCGGCTGGAGCTCGGCGAAGGCGAGAAGGCGGTCTACGCAGGCGACGTCAGCGCCGAGTTCACCGAGGCACCGCCCTTCACGTTCCTCGGCCTGTCCTGATCGCACGCGCCCGGGACGGCCGTGGGCCCCGGCGCGGAAAAATCGGGTGCGGCCACCCCTTATCCTGGTTTGGATTCCCTTCCACCAGCTGAGAGGTTTGTTCCGTGGCGCTCGTCGTCCAGAAGTACGGCGGATCCTCGTTGTCGGATGCCGAACGCATCCGGCGCGTGGCCGAGCGCATCGTCGAGACCAAGAAGGCCGGCAACGATGTCGTGGTGGTCTGCTCGGCGATGGGCGACACCACCGACGACCTGCTCGACCTGGCCAAGCAGGTCTCGCCGGCGCCGCCGCCGCGCGAGATGGACATGCTGCTGACCGCCGGGGAGCGGATCTCCAACGCGCTGGTCGCCATGGCCATCGACTCGCTGGGTGCCCAGGCGATGTCGTTCACCGGCTCGCAGGCCGGCGTCATCACCACCGGCACCCACGGCAACGCCAAGATCATCGACGTCACCCCGGGCCGGCTGCGCCAGGCCCTCGACGACGGGCTGATCGTGCTCGTCGCCGGGTTCCAGGGCGTGTCCCAGGACAGCAAGGACGTCACCACGCTCGGCCGCGGCGGCTCCGACACCACCGCGGTGGCGCTGGCCGCCGCGCTGAAGGCCGACGTCTGCGAGATCTACACCGACGTCGACGGCATCTTCACCGCCGATCCGCGCATCGTGCCCAACGCGCGGCACCTCGACACCGTCACCTTCGAGGAGATGCTCGAGATGGCCGCGGCCGGCGCGAAGGTGCTCATGCTGCGGTGCGTCGAGTACGCCCGCCGCTACAACGTTCCCATCCACGTCCGGTCGTCGTACTCGGACAAACCCGGCACCCTGGTGGCCGGCTCGATAGAGGACATTCCCATGGAAGACGCCATCCTGACCGGAGTCGCCCACGACCGCAGTGAGGCCAAGGTCACCGTCGTCGGCATCCCGGACCTGCCGGGCTACGCCGCCAAGGTGTTCCGCGTCGTCGCCGACGCCGACGTGAACATCGACATGGTGCTGCAGAACATCTCCAAGGTGGAGGACGGCAAGACCGACATCACCTTCACCTGCTCCCGCGAGCACGGTCCGCGCGCGGTGGAGAAGCTCACCGAGGCGCAGGGCGAGATCGGCTTCACCAAGGTGCTCTACGACGACCACATCGGCAAGGTGTCGCTGATCGGCGCCGGCATGCGCAGCCACCCCGGCGTCACCGCCAAGTTCTGCGAGGCCCTGGCCGCGGTGGGCGTCAACATCGACCTGATCTCCACCTCCGA
The DNA here is from genome assembly GCF_937941905.1 of uncultured Mycolicibacterium sp. GTDB lineage: Bacteria > Actinomycetota > Actinomycetes > Mycobacteriales > Mycobacteriaceae > Mycobacterium. The sequence goes on from NZ_CALDGS010000066.1 coordinate 27,439, forward strand.
GATCCGCATCTCGGTGCTGATCAAGGACACCGACCTGGACAAGGCCGTCAAGGCGCTGCACGACGCGTTCGAGCTCGGCGGCGACGAGGAGGCCGTCGTCTACGCCGGAACGGGGCGCTGACCATGGTGAACATCGGCGTCGTCGGCGCCACCGGCCAGGTGGGCCAGGTGATGCGCACCCTGCTCGAGGAGCGCGACTTCCCGGCCGAGGTGGTGCGGTTCTTCGCCTCCGAGCGCTCCGCCGGGCGCAAGCTGACCTTCCGCGGTCAGGAGATCGAGGTCGAGGACGCCGCCACCGCCGATCCGAGCGGACTGGACATCGCGCTGTTCTCGGCCGGTGCCACCATGTCGCGGGTGCAGGCGCCGCGGTTCGCGCAGGCCGGGGTGATCGTCGTGGACAACTCCTCGGCCTGGCGCAAGGACCCCGAGGTGCCGCTGGTGGTCAGCGAGGTCAACTACGACCGCGACGTGCGCGGGAAGCAGCTGGCCAAGGGCATCATCGCCAACCCGAACTGCACCACCATGGCCGCCATGCCGGTGCTCAAGCCGCTGCACGACGAGGCCGGGCTGACCCGGCTGATCGTGTCGAGCTACCAGGCCGTCTCCGGCAGCGGGCTGGCCGGGGTGCAGGAGCTGGCCACCCAGGCACGCGCGGTCATCGACGAGGCCGAGAAGCTGGTGCACGACGGGCGCGCGGTCGAGTTCCCGGCCCCGAACAAGTACGTCGCGCCGATCGCGTTCAACATCGTCCCGCTGGCCGGGTCCTACGTCGACGACGGCTCCGGCGAGACCGACGAGGACCAGAAGCTGCGCAACGAGAGCCGCAAGATCCTGGGCATCCCGGAGCTGGCGGTGAGCGGCACCTGCGTGCGGGTGCCGGTGTTCACCGGGCACTCGCTGTCGATCAACGCCGAGTTCGCCCGGCCGCTGTCGGTGCAGCGGGCGCGCGAGCTGCTCGGCTCCGCCCCCGGGGTGAAGCTGGTCGACGTGCCGACCCCGCTGGACGCCGCCGGTGTCGACGAATCGCTGGTGGGCCGGATCCGGCAGGACCCGGGCGTGCCCGACGGGCGCGGGCTGGCGCTGTTCGTCTCCGGCGACAACCTGCGCAAGGGGGCGGCGCTGAACACCATCCAGATCGCCGAACTGCTGGCCGCCGAGCGCTTCTGACCCACCCCGTTGCGCCGAAACGCACGTTTGGGCGGAAAAGTGCGAGTGGTTTCCGCCATTTCGTCGATCTCGGTGCTGCTGTGCGCGGTGCCGGCCGCCCCGGCGGCGCACGCGGTGGAGCGGCCGGCGCCGATCCTGCCGCCGCTCGACCCCGGTCAGGTGGTGCTGCTCGGGCCGGTCGCCGGCACCGGCACCCAGACCCGCGACCACGGCATCGGCGCCACCGACCTGTGCGAGTTCCTCACCTTCCCGGCGGCGATCCTGCAGGTCTGCGGGGACAGTTTCGTCGGTGAGGGGGTGGGCTACGGCAACTGGTACTCGCCGATCGCGCTGCGCGTCGACCCGGATTCGATCAACGACCCCGCCGGCGTGCGCTACCTCGGCGTGACCGGGGTGGACGCCCCGCTGCTGGCCGACCCGGCCCCGGCCGGCACCTCGCAGCTGCCGGCTGGGGCGGTGCGCATCGGCAGCGACAACTACCTGCTCGTCACCACCACCCGCGACCTGGTGCCGCTGTCCTCGCGGCTGGTGAAAGCCGAAGTAGGGCACGGGGATTGGCAGACAGTTCCGGGTTCGGATCGGCCCGCCGACTTCGCCGGCGGGCTGCAGTCGCAGCTGTCCGGCTACTACGACCCGGTGCCGACCCCGGACTCGCCGACCGGCTGGGTCTACATCGTCACCAACAACTTCGACCGCAGCGGCCCGGTGCTGCTGTACCGCACCCCGCCGGAGCGGTTCACCGACCGGGCCGGCTGGCAGGGCTGGGCGGACGGCCGGGGCTGGGGGCACCCGCCCACCCCGCTGTGGCCGGACCGGGTGGGGGAGCTGAGCATCCGCCAGATCGACGGCATGACGGTGCTGAGCTACTTCAACGCCACCACCGGCAACATGGAGATCCGGGTGGCCGCCCACCCGACCGGGCTGGGCGCCGCACCGGTCACCACCGTGGTCTACGGTGCGCCCTGGCCCGAGCCCGCCGACGCGCTGCCCGCCCCGCACGACAACCGGCTCGCCCAGCCCTACGGCGGCTACATCTCGCCCGGCTCGACCCTCGACGAGGTCCGGGTGTTCGTCAGCCAGTGGAACACCGGGCCGCGCGGCGGCAGCCCCTACCGGGTGTTGCAGTACGCGGTGAACCCGGTCAAACCGTAACCCGCGCTAGGTTCGTTCGTCGGCCGTGAGCTCCCCGACGTAGGTCAGCAGCAGTTCGGTGGCATCCCGGACCAGGACGGGTGGAAAATCCGAACCCTCCTCCGCCAGCTCCCGGTTGAGCGTCACCGACTTCTCGGCGAAGTCGTATTCGGTGACCATCGCGCCGGTATCGGTGCAGAAGACCGCCGCTGTGCCCGCCCGTCCGGTGTGGGTGGTGCGGAGTTCGAGTCGGTCGACGAACGCCAGGGCCGCGTCGGGATCGGCCGCGAGCCGGTCGACCGCCACACACAGCTTGGCCCGCAGATCCGGCGACGCCTCATCGGTCAGCCGCCAGCCGAGCCGCCGGACGATCCCCGGTGTCATCGGGTGATCGCGGTACTGTCCGGCGCACGACAGCAGTTCGGCCGCCAGCTCCCCGGGCGTGCCATCGGGGATGTTGCGCGCCATCAGGTTGCGGTGGACGGTATCGGCGATCTCCCGCGCCTCCTTCCGGCCGCGGACCTCGTCGACCGCGGCGCCGGCGGCCTCGGTCATGCCGACCTGAATCCCGTTGGCCCGCAGAATCGTATCCACGGCCTCCGGGTCGGACAGCGACACCACGGGCCGGCCGGCCCGCTGCTCGATGTACGCGAGCTCGTGCGCGCACCGGACGGCCGAGCGGTCGTCGAGCATGCGGCTCTTCTGGTAGCAGGCCGCCGCCACGTCGAAATCTCCCTGCTCGGTGCGGAGGAAGCCCAGGTTGCGGTAGGCGCGGGCGGCGGAGACGGCGTCGAGGGACACCGCCAGCGCGGCCTCGGACAACTCGCGGAACTCGTCCCAGCGGCGCTGCATCTTGAGCACCTCGCCGAGCTCGAACAGGACGGGCGGGTTGACCGGGTTGAACCGGTGCGCGCGGCGCAGCGCGGATTCGGCGGCGTCGAGGTCACCGACTTCGACGAGGGTCGCACCGTAGAGCAGGTACAGCTGGACCAGGTCGATCGGCAGCCGCCGCACCTTCCGGGTCGGTCGGAACATCCGGCGGTAGAGCGCGGCCTCGTAGGGACTGAGAAAGTACCGGTACTCGGAAACGGTGTCGTCGGCGAAGCCCGTTCCGCCGGGGTCGAACTGCTCGACGACGCGTTCCAGGGCCTGCCGCGCGCCCGGCGCGTCGCCCGCCATCAGCCGTTGCCGGGCGTCGGCCAGCCCGCTGTGGAAGGGCCGGTGGACATCGTCGACGGCGCGTTCGAGCTTCGCCCGCGCCCCGGAGGGCAGGGTCTCGAACAACATCCGGCCGATCTCCCGCAGGATGGCCTCGGCCTGGGGATGCCGCCGGTACCGGTCGGTGTACCGGCGCAGGAGCGCATGATCGTGCTCGAGATCCCCGGTCAGCTGCTCGCGAATCTCGGCGATGATCCGACCGTATTCCTGTTCCTGGGCGGTGCCCTCGGTTGCTGTCACCCGCCCACCCTCTCACCGGGCACCGACAACACCGTCCCACGCCGATTCACAGCAAGCTCACAGCGAACTCGTGGCTGATCCCCGGCCCGCGGGCGCACCATCGGGGATATGAGCGAAACACCGACCACGCCGAACGCCCCCGCCGCACCCGAACCGGCGCCGCGCCGCCCGTCGCGGGTCACCACCGTCGCGGCCTGGGTCGGCATCGTCGCGGGCATCGTGTTCATCGTGTCCACGGTCTTCTTCTCGGGGTTCATCCTCGGCAAGGCCTCCGGCCACCACCACCGGGCGGGCCAGCACTGCCCGCACTCGCACCTGCACGGTGGGCCGATGATGGGGCACATGGGTCCGGGTGGCCCGATGCTGCCGCCGGGCCCCGGCATGCGGCCGCCGCGCCAGGACGGCCCGCAGACCACGGCCCCGGCCCGGCCCTGAGCGGACCGGAAAACCTGATCGAATCCAGAAAACGCGCATACTCGGTGGCGTGAACGACGGGTACGACCCCCGCGCACTGCTGCGGGCCGCCGGACTGCGGGTGACGACGCCGCGCGTCGCCGTGCTGACCGCACTGGCCGGGATGCCGCACGCCACCGCCGACGAGATCGCCCGGCAGGTGCGCCGGACGCTGGGGTCGGTGTCGACGCAGGCCGTCTACGACGTGCTGCACGCCTGCGTCGGCGCCGGCCTGGTCCGCCGCATCGAACCGGCCGGGTCCCCGGCCCGGTTCGAGACCCGGACCGGCGACAACCACCACCACCTGGTGTGCCGGCGCTGCGGCGCGGTGGCCGACGTCGACTGCGCCGTCGGGGCTGCGCCCTGCCTGGACCCCGGCGACACGGGTGGCTTCGAGGTCGACGAGGCCGAGGTGGTGTTCTGGGGGACTTGCGCGGCCTGCCGCGCGGCTGGGCGGCTGGCATCATCGGAGCCATGCGCAACCGCGTCATCGGACTGACCGCCGCGCTGACCGCCGCGCTGACGCTGGGCACCGCCGTGTCGGCGGCCCGCCCGTCCGAGCCCGGGGTGGTGAACTACGCGGTGCTGCCCAAGGGCGCGGTGGGCAACATCGTCGGCGCCCGGATGGGCTGGGAGCAGGTGTTCACCCGGCCGTTCCAGGCCTACTGGGTGGACGACCCGGTGTGCAACAACTGGGCCGACATCGGCCTGCCCGAGGTGTACCAGGACCCCGACCTGGCCTCCTTCGGGGCCGCGGTGGCCCAGGAATCCGCAACCGACGCAACGCATCTGGTCAAACAGGCGGTCGGCGTGTTCGCCACCGACGAGGCCGCCGAACGGGCCTTCCGCCGGGTGATCGACCGCACCGCGGGCTGTGCCGGCCGGACCACGGCCATGCACCTGGAGAACCTCGCCACCGAGGTGTGGACGTTCGCGGCCGGAGCCACCACCGCCGACCAGGCCGACTGGGTCAAACACCTCGCCGGCACCGACCGGCGCTGCTTCGTCACCACCCGCAAACGCGAGAACGTGCTGCTGCAGGCCAAGGTGTGCCAGTCCGGCAACGGCGGACCGGCCGTCGGCGTGCTCGCCGGGGCCATGCAGAACATGCTCCGCCAGTAAAAGCACGCGAATTTGTCGGTGCCATTGGCGAAGATGGCAGCAGGGACGGCAACCACATCCGATCGGGAGGGAGGGTTGCGATGGCCCTTCCTGCCGGCCGGCACCACGGACGGGCCGCCCGGCACCTCGAGGGGGCCGGGCACGCCGCTGCGTACATCGCCGCGACCTGCCTGGCCGACGGCCCGGTCGGCAACGTCGGGCTGGAGCTCGAGGCGCACTGCTTCGACCTGCGCGAACCCCGCCGCCGGCCGTGCTGGGCGGAGCTGAGCACGGTCATCGACGGTGCCCCGCCGCTGCCCGGCGGTAGCCGCATCACCGTCGAGCCCGGCGGCGCGGTGGAACTGTCCGGGCCGCCCGCGCCCGACGCCGCCGCCGCGATCGCCGCGCTGGCCGCCGACCGGACGGTGCTGCGTGAGCACTTCGCCCGCGCCGGCTACGGCCTGGCGCTGCTCGGCACCGACCCGCTGCGTCCGCTGCGGCGGATCAACCCCGGCGCGCGCTACCGGGCGATGGAGCGGTTCTTCACCGCCGCCGGTGCCGGCGCGGCCGGGGCGGCGATGATGACCGCCACCGCGTCCATCCAGGTCAATCTGGAGGCCGGGCCGCGACGCGGCTGGGCCGGCCGGCTCCGGTTGGCGCAGGCGCTGGGCCCGACGATGATCGCCGTCACCGCCAACTCGCCGCTGCTGTCCGGCCGGTTCACCGGTTGGCGCAGCACCCGCCAGCGGGTGTGGGCGCGGCTCGACCCGGCGCGCTGCGGGCCGGTCCCCGTCGGCACCGCCCCGGGGACCGACTGGGCCCGCTACGCCCTGCACGCCCCGGTCATGCTGGTCACCGAACCCCATCCGGCGGGCGCGGTGGCCGTCACCAACCGGGTGCCGTTCGCCGACTGGGCCGACGGGCACGCGGTGCTCGGCGGGCGCCGGCCCACCGCCGCCGACCTCGACTACCACCTGACCACGCTGTTCCCGCCGGTGCGGCCACGCCGGTTCCTGGAGATCCGCTACCTCGACGCGGTGCCGGACGCGGTGTGGCCGGCGGTCGCGTTCACCGTCGCCACCCTGCTCGACGATCCGGCCGCCGCCGACCTCGCCGCCGAGGCCACCGAACCGGTCGCCACCGCCTGGGACCGCGCGGCGCGGGCCGGGCTGGCCGACCGGCAGCTGCACACCGCGGCGAACCGGTGCGTACAGGCCGCCGCCGCCCGCGCCCCGGCCGCGCTCGCGGCATCCATGGCCCGGCTGCTGCGTTCGGTCGAGCAGGGGCGGTCGCCGGCCGACGACTTCGCCGACGCGGTGGTGCGCCACGGCGTCGCGGCGGCGGTACGCCGAGCGGCGGAAGGGGAGCCGTGACCGCAGCAGAGACCCTGGCCCGGCAGCTCGAGCAGGCCCGGCGGCGCACGCTGGCGCTGACCGACCACGACGAGCACGAACTGAGCCGGCAGTTCGACCCGCTGATGAGCCCGCTGGTGTGGGACCTCGCGCACATCGGCCAGCAGGAGGAGCTGTGGCTGCTGCGCGGCGGCGACCCGGCCCGGCCCGGGCTGCTCGACCCGGCCACCGAACGGCTCTACGACGCGTTCGAGCATCCCCGCGCGGTGCGCGGCGCGCTGCCGCTGCTGACCCCCGCCGAGGCCCGCCGTTACTGCGCCGCCGTGCGCGGCCGGGTGCTCGACCGGCTCGAGCGGCTGCGGCCCGACGACGACCCGTTCCCCTTCGCGCTGGTGCTCAGCCACGAACACCAGCACGACGAGACCATGCTGCAGGCGCTCAACCTGCGCGCCGGCCCGCCGCTGCTGAACCGCGGGGAGCCGCTGCCGGCCGGCCGGCCCGGGGTGGCCGGCACCTCGGTGCTGGTCCCGGGCGGGCCGTTCGTGCTCGGCGTGGACGCCGCCGACGAACCCGACTCGCTGGACAACGAGCGACCGGCCCACGTCGTTGATGTCCCGGCGTTCCGGATCGGCCGGGTGCCGGTCACCAACGCCGAGTGGCAGGCGTTCATCGACGACGGCGGCTACGACGAGCCGCGCTGGTGGTCCGCGGCCGGCTGGGCACACCGACAGCGCGCCGGACTGCGCGCCCCGCAGTTCTGGAACCCGGACGGCACCCGCACCCGGTTCGGCCACGTCGAACCGATCCCGCCCGACGAACCGGTCATGCACGTCACCTACCACGAGGCCGAGGCCTACGCCGCCTGGGCGGGGGCGCGGCTGCCCACCGAGATCGAGTGGGAGAAGGCCTGCGCCTGGGACCCCGCCACCGGCCGGCGCCGCCGCTGGCCGTGGGGCCGGACCGCGCCGAACCCGCGGCTGGCCAACCTCGGCGGCGCCGCGTTGCGCCCGGCCCCGGTGGGCGCCTACCCGGTCGGGGCCTCGGCCTACGGCGCCGAACAGATGATCGGCGACGTGTGGGAGTGGACGAGTTCGCCGCTGCGGCCCTGGCCCGGCTTCCGGCCGATGATCTACCGGCGCTACTCCGCACCGTTCTTCGGCGACGACTACCGGGTGCTGCGTGGCGGCTCCTGGGCCGTCGCCCCGGACATCCTGCGGCCGAGCTTCCGCAACTGGGACTTCCCGATCCGGCGGCAGATCTTCGCCGGGGTGCGGCTGGCCTGGGACGTCGAGGACGGCTGATGTGCCGCCACCTCGGCTGGCTGGGCCGGCCCCGCTCGGTCGCCGCGCTGGTGTGCGACCCGCCCGCCGGGCTGCTGGTGCAGTCCTGGGCGCCGCGCCGGCAGCGGCACGGCCGGCTCAACGCCGACGGCTGGGGCGTGGGATTCTTCGACGCCGACGGCGTGGTGCGCCGGTGGCGCAGCGCCGCCCCGCTGTGGGGTGACGCCTCCTTCGCCTCGATCGCGCCCGTGCTGCGCAGCGGCTGCGTCGTGGCCGCGGTGCGCTCGGCCACCGTCGGGATGCCGATCGAGGCCAGCGCGTGCGCCCCGTTCACCGACGGACGCTGGCTGCTGTCGCACAACGGGGTGGTGGACCGGGCCGTGCTCACCCCGTCGGCGCGGGCCGAATCCACCGTGGACAGCGCCCTGCTGGCGGCGGCGGTGTTCGACCGCGGGCCGGAACGGCTCGGCGAGCTGGTCCTCGAGATCGCCGGGCGCGATCCGGGGGCCCGGCTGAACCTGTTGGCCGCCAACGGATCCCGGATGCTCGCCACCACCTGGGGTGACACCCTGTCGATCCTTTCCGACGACGACGGCGTGGTGCTGGCCAGCGAACCCTACGACGACGATCCGCGCTGGCGGGACGTCCCGGACCGGCACCTGGTCACCGTCGACGACACCGGCGTCGAGCTGGTCCCCCTGGAAGGAGCGCCGTGACCCTGACCCTGGCGAACTACCTGGCCGCCGACGCCGCCGCACAGGCCCTGCGCCGCGACGTGCTGGCCGGACTGACCGCGACCCCGAAATCGCTGCCGCCCAAGTGGTTCTACGACGCCACCGGCAGCGCGCTGTTCGACGAGATCACCCGGTTGCCGGAGTACTACCCGACCCGCGCGGAGACCGCGATCCTGCGCGCCCACTCCGCCGACATCGTCGCCGCGGCCGGCGCCGACACCCTGGTGGAGCTGGGCAGCGGCACCTCGGTCAAGACCCGGCTGCTGCTCGACGCGATGCGCGACGCCGGGTTGCTGCGCCGGTTCGTCCCGTTCGACGTCGACGCCGACGTGCTGGCCACGGCCGGGGCGGCCGTCGCCGCCGAGTACCCGGGGGTGCAGGTCTCGGCGGTGTGCGGGGACTTCGAGGCCCACCTGGACAAGATCCCGGTGACGGGCCGGCGGCTGATCTGCTTCCTCGGCTCCACCATCGGCAACCTGGTGCCCGCACAGCGCGCGGCGTTCTACGCCGCACTGCGCGCCGGGATGCGTCCCGGCGACACCCTGCTGCTGGGCACCGACCTGGTCAAGGACCCCGCCCGGCTGGTGCGTGCCTACGACGACGCCGCCGGGGTGACCGCTCGGTTCAACCGCAACGTGCTGGCGGTGGTCAATCGCGAACTCGGCGCCGACTTCGACCTCGACGCCTTCGAGCACGTCGCGCGGTGGAACGCCGCCGAGGAGCGGATCGAGATGTGGCTGCGCGCCGGGCGGCCGCAGCACGTCCACGTCGCCGCCCTGGGGCTCGACGTGCGCTTCGGCGCGGGGGAGGCGATGCTGACCGAGGTGTCCTGCAAGTTCCGGCCGGAACGGGTCGACCGTGAGCTCGCCGAGGCCGGGCTGCGACGCACCCGGTGCTGGCTCGACCCGGCCGCCGACTTCGCCCTGCACCTGGCGGTGGTGGCATGAGCGACCTGGCCCGCCGCTGGCGTGCCGCCCGTCCCGCCGTGGCCGGCATCCACCTGGACTCCGCCGCTTGCTCCCGGCAGAGCCTCGCCGCCGTCGACGCCGCCGCCCGGTTCGCCCGGCACGAGGCCGAGGTGGGCGGCTACGTCGCCGCCGAGGCGGCCGCACCGGTGCTCGACGCCGCCCGCCGCGCGGTGGCCGGCCTGGCCGGCCTGCCCGACGGGCAGGTGGTGTTCACCACCGGTTCGGCCCACGCCGCCGACCTGCTGCTGGCGGCCTGGCCCGGCACCCGCACCCTGGCCTGCCTGCCCGGCGAGTACGGCCCGAACCTGGCCGTCATGGCCGCCAACGGATTCGACGTGCGCCGCCTGCCCGTGGACGGCCGCGGCCGGCTCGACCTCGACGCCGCCGAGCGGGCGCTCACCGCCGACCCGCCCGCCCTGGTGCACCTCACCCCGCTCGGCAGCCACCGCGGCATCGCCCAGCCGCTGGCCGAGACCGCCGCGCTGTGCCGCCGACTCGGCGTCCCGCTGGTGGTCGACGCCGCCCAGGCGCTCGGGCACCTCGACTGCGCGGTGGGCCCGGACGCGCTGTACAGCTCGTCGCGCAAGTGGCTGGCCGGGCCGCGCGGCGTGGGGGTGCTGGTGCTGCGCCCCGAGCTCGCCGAACGGCTCCGGCCCCGGTTGCCCGCGCCGGGTTGGCCCGGTGCCGAGGGCGTTCCGCCGGCCGTGCTGCTGGAACTCGGTGAGGCGAATGTCGCTGCGCGGGTGGGATTCTCAGTTGCCGTTGCGGAACACGTCGAGCTCGGTCCGGCCGCGGTGCGGGCCCGGCTGGCCGAGGTCGGCCGGACCACCCGCGCGGTGCTGGCCGACGTGCCGGGCTGGCGTGTGGTCGAACCCGACGACGAACCCACCGCCATCACCACCCTGGCGCCCACCGGGGGCGCCGACGTCGCCGCGGTGCGCGCCCGGCTGATCGCCGAACACCGGATCGTCACCACCGCGGCCGGCGTGGCCCGCGCCCCGGGCGAACTGCGCGCCGCCGTGCTGCGGCTCTCCCCGCACGTCGACGTCACCGCCGCCGAACTCGAGGCCGCGGCCGCGGCACTCGCCGCGGCCGGGCGGGCCTGACTCAGGCCTTATGCGCGGTCAGCAGGTAGGCCGGCAGCATCATCCGGCCCTTCTCGTCCTTCGGATGCTCCGGGAACACCGACGGATCCACCCCCGGCGGCGGGGCGGGCTCATTGGCGTGGATGGACGCCGGGCGGATCTCGTCGATCACCCAGTGGCGCGCCACCGCCGCGCGCAACTCGTCCTCGTCGACCGCGTTCGGCTTGGTCTCCAACTCCTCCGGGAACGCGCCCTTGGCGAACACCAGCACGAACAGCGACGCACCCGGCGCCGCGGCGCGGTGGATCGCCCGCAGGTAGGGGTCGCGGCCCTCCACCGGCAGCGAGTGGAACAGCGTGCTGTCGACGACGGTGTTGAACTCGCCGTCGTGGCCGGAGAACTCGGTGATGTCGGCGCACTCGAACGTCACCGTGGTCAGCCCGCGCCGCTCGGCGGCGGCCCGGGCCTCGGCGATCGCGGTGGGGCTCAGATCCACGCCCAGCACGGTCAAGCCATCGGCGGCCAGGGTCAGCGACAGCTCGGCGTGGCCGCACCCCGCGTCGAGCACCGGGGCGCGGAACCGGCCCGCCCGGTACAGCGCGGCGAGTTCGGGCTGCGGTTCGCCGATGCTCCACGGCGGCGGCCCGTCGAAACCCGCTTCCTGCCGGTAGACGCTGTCCCAGTCGAGTAGCTCAGGCATACGACCAACGTACGCCGGTGTCGGCCTCAGCCGGGGACGTCCCAGGTGTGCACCGGTTCGTTGGTGTGCATCCGGGCGCAGTACTCGCGCAGCATCGCCGCCAGCGCCGCCGGCCGGGCCAGGCCCCGCTGCTGCAGCGCCCGCACCGTCGCCACCTGCCAGGCCGCCCCGTTGTGCCCGGTCTTGGCGCGGCCCTCGATCACCCCGAGATAGCGGTCGCGCACCTCGGCGGTCACGCCCCAGCGGCGCAGCCCCTCGTGCGCCATCGGCAGCAGGTGCCGCAGCACCAACTCGTCCGGCGTCACCTCCCCGGTGCCCGGCCAGTACAGCCGGGCGTCCATCCCGTGCCGGGCGGCTTCGGTGAAATTATGTTCCGCCGCAGTGAAACTCAGCTTGGTCCAGACCGGCCGGTCCTCCTCGGACAGCGCCCGCAGCGCGCCGTAGTAGAACGCGGAGTTGGCCAGCATGTCCAGCACCGTCGGCCCGGCCGGCAGCACCCGGTTCTCCACCCGCAGGTGCGGGCGGCCGTTCACCACGTCGTAGACCGGCCGGTTCCACCGGTAGACGGTGCCGTTGTGCAGCCGCAGCTCGGCCAGTTTCGGGGTGCGTCCGGCGGCGAGCTCGGCCACCGGATCCTCGTCGGACAGCTCCGGCAGCAGCGACGGGAAGTAGCGCACGTTCTCCTCGAACAGGTCGAAGATCGAGGTGATCCAGCGCTCCCCGAACCACACCCGCGGCCGCACCCCCTGGGCCTTGAGTTCCTCCGGGCGGGTGTCGGTGGCCTGGGCGAACAG
>NZ_CALDGS010000067.1 GCF_937941905.1 uncultured Mycolicibacterium sp.
GCGTCCGCCGACGCGTGAACGTGAGGCTATGCCCGAAATCCCGGCCGGATCTCGGCCACGAGCTCACGTTCACCGGCGTGGCCGTCGTGGTGGATGCGGCCGGCGGTGCGGCTCAGCGGTAGCCCGGTCCCACCCCAGCGCCGGGCGATGATCTCCGCGGCGATCGACACCGCCGTCTCCTCCGGCGTGCGCGCCCCGAGATCCAGGCCGATCGGGCCGGCCAGCCGGTCCAGCTCGGCCTCGGTCAGCCCGGCCTCGCGCAATCGCCGCACCCGGTCGGCATGGGTACGCCGCGAGCCCATCGCGCCGATGTAGCCCACCCGCGGCAGCCGCAGCGCCACCTCCAGCAGCGGCACGTCGAACTTCGGGTCGTGGGTCAGCACGCAGATGGCGGTGCGCTCGTCGATCGCGCCGGCCTCGGCCTGCGCGGCCAGGTAGCGGTGCGGCCAGTCCACCACCACCTCGTCGGCGGTCGGGAACCGGGCCGGGGTGGCGAACACCGGCCGGGCGTCGCACACCGTGACGCGGTAGCCCAGGAACGAGGCCTGGCGGGCCACCGCGGCGGCGAAGTCGATGGCACCGAACACCAGCATCCGCGGCCGGGGCGCGAAGCCGGCCACGAACACCTCCATGCCCTCGCCGCGGCGCTGTCCGTCCGGGCCGAGGGTGAGCACCGCGCTGCGGCCGGCGGCGAGCAGCCCGCGGGCGTCGTCGGCGACCGCGGCGTCGGCGCGCGGCGAGCCGAGGCTGCCGTCGGTGCCGTCGGGCCGCACCACCAGCCGCCGGCCCAGCCGCGCCGGGTCGGGGTGGCCGATCACGGTGGCGACCGCGACCGGGCGGTGCGCGCGCAGCTCCTCGGCGACGTCGGGCAGCTGCGGAAAGCTCGTCCGCGAAACCGGCTCGATGAAGATGTCGATGATGCCGCCGCAGGTCAGGCCGACCGCGAACGCGTCGTCGTCGGCGACACCGTAGCGCTGCAGCCGCGGCCGGCCCTCGGCGGCCACTTCCAGAGCCGCCTGGTAGACCGCACCCTCCACACAGCCGCCGGACACCGAGCCGCTGACCGTGCCGTCGGGGGCGACGACCATCGTCGCCCCGGCCGGCCGGGGCGCGGAGCGGAAGGTGCGCACCACCGTCGCCAGCCCGGCCGTGCCGCCCCGGTGCCACACCGCCAGCAGGTCGTCGAGCACGTCTTGCATGGGGTTACCGTAAGCTTTTCCGCCCGCGAGCAGACGCAAAATCCCCCATCACGGGGGTGCAGGCGTCTGGGTCACTCCAGGGCGCGGATCAGGCTGGCGGCGTCCCACGGCCCGCGGTGGCGCACCCCGTTGACGAAGAACGTCGGGGTGGTGTTGAGGTCCATCACCTCGGCGTCGTCGGCGTCGTCGACGACCCGGTGCCGCACCCGCGCCCCGCGCACGTCGCGGTCGAACCGGGCGATGTCGCAGCCGGCGGCCGCGGCGTACCGGTACAGGTCGGCCCACTCCAACTCGTCCTGGTGGGCGAACATCAGCCGGCCCAACTCCCAGAACCGGCCCTGCAGGGCGGCGGCCTCGGCGGCGCGGGCGGCGTCGAACGCCCGCGGGTGCACCCGCTCGGCCGGGAAGTGCCGCCACACGTAGAGCAGGCGGTCGCCGAACCGGGCGCGGACCTCGTCGATCGCGCCGGTGGCCCGGCCGCAGAACGGGCACTCGAAATCGCCGTACTCGACCAGCATCAGCGGCGCGGCCGGATCGCCCAGGTAGTGGTCGCGCTCCGGGTCGAACGGCCGCACCAGGGTGAGCCCGACCGGTTCGGGCGGGCGGAACCGGTCGGCCAGCCGCAGGATCGCCCAGCCGGTGGCGAACGCCAGCACCGACGCCGCGAGCACGCCGATACGGGCCTCGTCCTGGCGCAGCGGGTCGTCGATGGCCAGCTCCACGATGAACAGCGAGATGGTGAAGCCGATCCCGGACAGCGCAGCCCCGCCGGCCACCCGGTCCAGGGTGAGCCCGGGCGCCAGCGTCCCGAGCCCGGCGGCCCGCATCAGCGCGGTGGCGCCGGTGATGCCGACCAGCTTGCCGACCACCAGGCCGGCGACGACGCCCCAGGTCAGCGGTGACCGCGCGGCCGCCGCCACGGTGTCGAGGTCCAGCCGCACACCGGCGTTGACCAGCGCGAACAGCGGCAGGATGAGCAACGACACGTACGGCCCGACGGCGGTCTGCAACCGTTCGTTGATCGAGATCGAGTCGCGCAGCCCGCGGGTCGCCGCCCGGGCGTAGCGGGAGTTGGGCGACTGGCGGAAGGCCCGGATCAGCTCGACGGTGCGCTCGACCTGGTCGCGCTGCGGGGTGAACACCGGGATGAGCAGCGCGACCGCCACCCCGGCCAGGGTGGGGTGGATGCCGGCCGCCGCGAGTGCCACCCACAGCGCGAACCCCAGGGCGGCGTAGGCCGGCCCGCGCCCGGCCGGCAGCCGGCGCACCAGCGCGATCGCCACCAGCAGCGCCACCGCGACGATCAGCGGCGTCACCGCGACGCGTTCGGTGTAGAACACCGCGATCACCACCAGCGCCCCGACGTCGTCGACCACCGCCAGGGTGAGCAGGAAGATGCGCAGCCGCCCGGGGTATTTCGGCGCGATCACCGCCAACGCCCCGATGAGGAAGGCGGTGTCGGTGGAGATCACCACCCCCCAGGCGTGTCCGCTGTCGCCGGATGCGTTGAACGCCAGGAAGATCAGCGCCGGCACCGCGAGCCCGGCCAACGCGGCGACCACCGGTACCGCGGCCCGCGCCCGGTCGGTGAGCTCGCCGATGGTGAACTCCGCGGTCACCTCCAGGCCGACGATGAAGAAGAACAGCGTCATCAGCCCGTCGTTGACCAGGTGCTGCACGGTCAGCTCGACGTGGTGGGCGCCGACGCTCAGCCCGACCGAGGTGTCCAGCAACGCGGTGTAGCCGTGCGCCCACGGCGAATTCGCCCAGGCGACGGCCACCACGGTGGCGACGAGCAACAGCACCGGCCCCGGCGGAACCCCGCTCCCCGACGCACCGAGCGCGACGAACGGGCGCGGTCTGCCCGCACCTTCCCGCCCGTTCGTCCTGTCGGGCGCCGTGTCGGGGTCGGGGGCCACGTCAGGTCCGGGCGTGCCGGGCGTGCCGGGCGAACTCGTCGAGCACGTCCGGCCGGTCCACCGCGCTCGGCTGCAGCACGTCCGAGGGCTTGGCGCCGAGCAGGATCCGTTTGATCGGGATCTCCAGCCGCTTGCCGGTCATGGTGCGCGGAACGGCCGGCACCGCGATGATGTCGTCCGGCACGTGCCGCGGCGAGGCCTCAGTGCGGATCGCCTCGACGATGGTGCGCCGCAGGGCCTCGTCGAGCTCGAAACCGTCCTCGAGCGCGACGAACAGCGGCATCCAGTAGCCCCCGTCGGGCTGTTCCACCCCGACCACCAGGCAGTCGCGCACCTGCGGCAGGCTCTCGACCGCGGTGTAGATCTCCGCGCTGCCCATCCGCACCCCGCCACGGTTCAGGGTGGCATCCGAACGGCCGTGCACCACAACGGAGTTGCGTTCGGTGATGGTGATCCAGTCGCCGTGGCACCACACCCCGGGGTACTTGTCGAAGTAGGCGTCGCGGTAGCGGCGGCCGTCCGGGTCGTTCCAGAAGCACACCGGCATGGACGGCATCGGCCTGGTCAGCACCAGCTCGCCGGGCTCGCCCACCACCGGGCGGCCCGGTTCGGCCCAGGCCTCGACGGCCGCGCCCAGGCAGATGACGTTGAGCTCACCGGCGGTGATCGGCACCAGCGGGCTGCCGCCGATGAACGCCGTCACCACGTCGGTGCCGCCGCTCATCGAGACCACCGGCACCGGCCGGCCGATCCCCTCCTGGATCCAGCGGAACCCGGACGCCGGCAGCGGCGACCCGGTGGAGCCGACGGTCCGCAGCGCCGTCAGGTCGTGCTCCTTGCCGGGCCGCAGCCCGGCCTTGGCACAGGCCAGGTAGTAGCCCGCGCCGGCACCGAACACGCCGACCCGCTGCTCGGCGGCCATCCGCCAGAGTCCCCCGGTGTCGGGGTGGGTGGGGCTGCCGTCGTAGAGCACCACGGTGGCGCCGACGAGCAGCCCCGAGATCAGCAGGTTCCACATCATCCAACTGGTCGAGGACTGCCAGAAGAACCGGTCGCCGGGTTTGAGGTCGAGGTGCAGGCTCAGGTACTTCAGGTGCTCGAGCAGCACGCCGCCGTGGCCGTGCACGATGCCCTTCGGGGTGCCGGTGGTACCCGAGGAGAACAGCACCCACAGCGGGTGGCCGAACGGCACCGGGGTGGTCTGCAGCTCCCCGCCGGAGCCCACCACGTCGGCCCAGGGGACCGCGTCGGGCACCGGGGCGTCGCCGAGCCGGGGCACCACCACGGTGGCCCGCAGCGTGGGCAGCGCGGCGCGGAGCTCGGCGAGCTGCTCGCGCCGGTCGTGGCGGCGGCCGTTGTACACCGACCCGTCGGAGGCCACCAGCACCGTCGGTTCGAGCTGGCCGAGCCGGGCCACCACGCCGCCGACCGCGAGATCCTGGTTGCACACCGCCCAGGTGGCGCCGGCCGCGGCCGCGCCGAGGAAAGCCGCCACCGCCTCGCCGATGTTGGGCAGGTAGCCGACCACCCGGTCGCCGGGGCGCACGCCCCGGGCGCGCAGCCAGGTGGCGAACGCGGCGGCCTCCGCCCGCAGCCGGTCCCAGCTCCACTCGGCCGCACCGTCCTCGCCGACGACGACCAACGCCGGCCGGGCCGGGTCGGCCCGCCGGAACAGCTCACCGGCGTAGTTCAGCGTCGCGCCGGGAAACCATTGCGCGCCCGGCATTTCCGAACTCGTCAGCACTGTCTCGGGCGGGTTGGCGGACCGGATGTCGAACCAGTGCCACACCGCGTCCCAGAACCACGCCACGTCGCGCACCGACCGTTCCCACAACGACTGGTAGTCGGCGAACTCGCCGCGGCCGGTCTCGGCCAGCCAGCGCATGAAGCGGGTGAGGTTGGCCTGTTCGACGGTGGCGCGATCGGGTTCCCAGCCCCCGGTCAGTTCGATCACGGGCTCCTCTCCTCCTCCGGTGTCAGGGCGTGTGCGGCCTCGAGCAGCATCCAGCCGGAAAGCTGAACGGACAGATCGCGTTCCGGAACCTCGGACGGGTTGACCGCGCCGTCGACGAACTCGGCCGCCCGGCCGGCGGCGGCCGGGACACGGGCCGGGCGGCCCCAGGCCGGGCCGAACACCGGCAGGCCGTCGACCTCGGCGCGGTTGTCCCAGGCCGCCCGCGCCGAGGCGAGCACGACGGTGCGCGCGCCGGCGCGGGCGGCCGCGTCGGCCCCGGTGTCGCCGGGCAGCGCGGTGGCGACCAGCGCCAGATAGCGGGCCAGGATGCCGTTGAACAGTCCGCCGTCGCCCCCGCCGCCGCCGGTGACCACCCCGGCGTCGTCGGTCAGCTGCGCGCGCACCGCCGCGACGAGCCGGTGCACCCGCGCGGCGTGGCGGGGATCGTCGGTGCGGGCGGCGAGTTCGGTCTCCAGCCCGAGCACCACGCCCTGGCAGTAGGTGTACTGGGCGCACACCAGCGAGCCGGCCTTGATCCCGTCGAACACCAGGTGGGTCTCGGGGTCGACGAGGGTCTCGTCGATCCAGTCGGCCATCTGCTGCGCCCGGCGCAACCGGCCGTAGCGGGCCAGGAAGATCCCGGCCGGGCCGTTGGCCGGGGTGTTGAAGAACTGGTCCGGTTTGCGCCACGGGATGCCGCCGCCGTCCTCGGGCACCCAGGCACCCAGCAACTCGTCGGCCAGCCGGGCCAGGGCATGGTCGCGGCGCACGCCGACCAGTCGCCCGGCGCGCTCCAGCGCCAGCGCCAGCCAGGCCATGTCGTCGTAGTAGTCGTTGGTCCAGCGCAGGTTGCGCAACCGGTGGCCGCGGATCTGGCCGGCGATGCGGCGCAGCCGGTCCGGCCGGGGGTCGCGCAGCTGCGCGTCGATCAGGCAGTCCAGCAGGTGGGCCTGCCACCAGTAGTGCCAGCCGGCGAACCGGCGCTCGCGCGGCCGGGCCGGCCAGGCCACCACCCCGAGCCGGGTGCCGGGCAGCCCCCACAGCCGTGCGTGGTGGCGGCGGAGCACGGCCGCCTCGGCGGCGGCGGCCCGCTCGGCCCATGTCTGGCTCACGCCCCCGATCCTGCCGCACAACCGGCCCGGTGCGACGCCCGTCACACCGATGAGACAAATTTGTCTCATATGCACTACTCTCGTCTCATGACGGTGGAGCGGGAGGCCCTGCTGCGGGCGGCGGCCGAGTACCTGGGCCGGCGCCCGAACGCCACCCAGGACGAGATCGCCGCCGCCGTCGGGGTCAGCCGCGCCACCCTGCACCGCCACTTCGCCGGCAAGTCCGCGCTGCTCGCCGCGCTCGACGAGCTGGCGATCAGCGAGATGCGCCGCGCGCTGGACCGCGCGGACCTCGACCGCGGGCCCGCCACCGAGGCGCTGCACCGGCTGGTGACGGCCTGCGAACCGGTCTCGCCCTACCTGGCGCTGCTCTACAGCCAGACCCAGGACCTCGACACCGACCAGTCGCTGGCGGCCTGGGCCGAGATCGACGCCGCCATCAGCGCGCTGTTCGAACGCGGGCAGCGCAGCGGCGAGTTCCGGCCGGACCTGTCGGCGGCCTGGCTGACCGAGGCGCTGTACAACCTCGTCGCCGGTGCGGCCTGGGCGATCCAGAACGGCCGGGTCGCCGGCCGCGACTTCCACCACAACATCGTCGAACTGCTCTTGAACGGAGTGCAATCCCCATGACCCGCCGCTGGTTCGCGCTGGGCATCGTCACGCTGGCCGTCCTGCTGGTCGGCATCGACGGCACGGTGCTGGCCCTGGCGACCCCGTTCATCAGCCGCGATCTGCACACCACCGGCACCGAACTGCTGTGGATCGCCGACATCTACTCGTTCGTGCTGGCCGGCCTGCTCATCGCGATGGGCGGGCTCGGCGACCGCATCGGCCACCGCCGACTGCTGCTGTGCGGCGCGCTGGCGTTCGCCGGCGTGTCGGCGCTGAACGCCTACGCGCCGAGCACCGAACTGCTCATCGCCGGCCGCGCCCTGCAGGGGGTGGCCGGCGCCACCCTCACCCCGGCCACCCTGGCGCTCATCCGGGGCATGTTCGACGACCAGCGCGAGCGCTCGCTGGCGGTCGGCATCTGGGCCGCGGCGTTCTCCGCGGGTGCGGCGCTCGGCCCGCTGCTGGGCGGGGCACTGCTCGAGCACTTCTGGTGGGGCTCGGTGTTTCTCATCAACGTGCCGGTGATGGCGGTGCTGCTGGTCGGCGGCTGGTTCCTGCTGCCCGAGCACCGCGACCCCGACCCCGGCCCGTGGGATCTGCCGTCGGTGCTGCTGAGCACCGCCGGCATCATCGCCGTGGTCTACGCGGTCAAGCACGCCGCGATGGGCGATCTGATCCCGGAGACCGCCGCGGCCGCCGCGGCCGGCCTGGCCGGGCTGACCGCCTTCGTGGTGCGCCAGCTGCACCTGCCCAAACCGCTGATCGACGTGCGGCTGTTCGCCAACCGCGCGTACTCCGGGGTGGTCGCCACCAACCTGCTGTCGGTGCTGGGCCTGACCGGGCTGGTGTTCTTCCTGTCGCAGTACTTCCAGTTGGTCAAGGGCTTCAGCCCGCTGACCGCCGGGCTGGCCGAGCTGCCGGCCGCGGTGACCGCCACCGTGGTCGGGGTGCTGGCCGGGGTGGCGGCCCGCTGGTTCACCCCGCGGGTGGTGCTGACCACCGGGCTGGCCGTGGTCGGGGTGGCGATGGCGACGCTGACCATGCTGCGCCCGGACACCCCCTACCTGCCCCTGGGGGCGACGCTGTTCGTCATCGGCGTCGGCCTCGGCCTGGCCTTCACCGCGGCCAGCGACCTGATCCTGACCATCGTGCCCAAGGAACGCGCCGGGGCGGCCGCCGCGGTGTCGGAGACCGCCTACGAGCTCGGCGCGGCGCTGGGCATCGCCACCCTGGGCAGCATCGTCACCGCGGTCTACCGCAATTTCGCCGCGCCGGAAGGGATTCCGGCCCTGGCGGTGGCGCGGTCGCGGGACTCGCTCGGGGTGGCCGTGGAGACGGCGGCGCGGCTGCCCGCCGCGCAGGGCGATGCGCTGCTGGCCGCCACCCGCGGCGCGTTCACCCACGGGCTGGCCATCGCGGCCGGCGCCGGCGCGGCGTTGATGCTCGTGTCCGCGCTCGCGGTGTGGGTGCTGCTGCGCGACCTGCGCTTCCTGTTCGGCCGGCTACCAGGCCAGCCGCAGGTCGGCGTGCTGGCGGATCCAGGTGTGCATGGCGATACCGGCGGCGACGGCGGCGTTGATGCTGCGGGTCGAGCCGAACTGTGCGATCGACACCACTAGCGCCGCACCGTTCTTCGCCTCCTCGGTGATCCCCGGCCCCTCCTGGCCGAAGATCATCAGGCAGTCCCGCGGCAGCGTGGTCCGCTCCAGCCGCACCGCCCCGGGCACGTTGTCCACGGCGACGACGGTCAGCCCCGCCCCGGCCGCGAAGTCCAGCAGTTCGGCGGTGCTGTCGTGGTGGCGCAGCCGCTGGTAACGGTCGGTCACCATGGCGCCGCGGCGGTTCCACCGGCGCCGGCCGACGATGTGCACGGTGTGCACGGCGAACGCGTTGGCGGTGCGCACCACCGAGCCGATGTTGGCGTCGTTGCAGAAGTTCTCGATCGCGATGTGCAGCGGGTGCCGGCGGGTGTCGATGTCGGCGATGATCGCCTCCCGGGTCCAGTACCGGTAGGCGTCGACGACGTTGCGGGAGTCCCCGTCGCGCAACAGCTCCGGGTCGTAGCGCGGGTCGTCCGGCCAGGGTCCCGGCCACGGCCCGACCCCGGGGCCGTGTCCCCACTCGGTGGGGCCGGGCTGATCGGCGGCGTCAGTTCCGGTCACGGGGCACCCTCCAGAGCCCGGCGTGGGTGCCGACCAGCGACACGGTCGCGTACAGCACCGCCTCGTTGATCTCGCCCTGGGTGCACAGCGACGCCTTGACCTGCACGGCGTCCAGCGCCGCGTCCGGCAGCACCAGTACCGACGAGCCGTACACGTCGCAGGCGTAGCTCAGCCCGGGCCGGGGCCGGGTCGGTGCGGCCAGCACCATCATCGGCCCGCCCCGGGCGGCCGACTCGTCGGCGTACTGCCGGGCCGGCCCGTCGATCTGCAGGCCGAGCAGCATGTAGCCGTCGCCGGTGAAGGCCTCCGCGTCGTGCAGGGCGGCCGGGGTGAGCACGCTGCCGTCGGCGCGGAACGCCTCGACGCTGGTGGTGTGCAGCGACAGCCCGGTGTCGTTGGGGTTGGTGGGCAGCACCCCGACCGGGTACGCCGCGCCGTAGGCGGCGGCGGTGCCGGGGATGCGGTCGCGCGGGGAGTACACGTACACCCCGCGCACCTGGGCGCGGTCGCGCAGCGGCCCGAGGCACACGGTGCCGGTGAGCCGGTCCGGTCCGTCGGCGACGGCGGGCCGCACCGACAGGTCGGCGACGTCGTCGCAGCCGCCGACCGCGTCGGCCTCGATCGGGTGCGCGAGCGCGCCGTACAGGCCGAACCGCACGTCGGTGGGGGCGGCGTGGGCCCCGCCCTCGGTGGCCGGCGCGGCGTCGACGTCGACGAGCACGTAGTCGCCGTCCCAGCGCAGGTTCGACACCGACATGTTGAAGCCCAGCACCGACAGCGACTCCCCGACGGAGGCGACCGGGGCGCCGTAGACGAGCTCCGGACCGGACTCCGGCGAGCACCCGGCGGCGACCACCACCGCCGCGGCCGCCAGCACCGCCAACAGCGATCGCACCGCGCCTAGGTCCGCCCTCGGCCCTTGCCGAACACCTTGGTCACCGCCCGCACCAGCGCGCGCGGCACCAGCCGTCCGGCGGTGGTGAGCACCTGGTACTGCAGGCCCGGGATGATGACCACCTTGCCCTTGGCCACGGCGGCCAGGGTGTCGTCCACCACGTCGTCGACCTGCAGCCACAACAGCGACGGGGTGCCGGACATGTCGATGCCGGCCCGGCGGTGGAACTCGGTGCGCACGAAGCCCGGGCACAGCGCGTGCACCCCCACCCCGGTGCCGCTCAGCCCGTTGGCCAGGCCCTCGGAGAACGAGATCACCCACGCCTTGGACGCCGAGTAGGTCGAGCCGCGGCCGGGCAGCAGCCCGGCCACGCTGGCCACGTTGATCACGGTGCCGCGGCCGGCGTCGAGCATCGGTGGCAGTGCGGCGTGGGTGAGCTGCATGACGGCGGTGACATTGACGTCGAGCTGGGCCTGCAGCAGGGCCAAGTCGGCGGTCCAGAACTCGCCGGAGGTGCCGAACCCGGCGTTGTTGACCAGCACCTGCACCCCGCGAGCGAGCCGCTCGGCCACCCTGGCCCGGTCCGCGGCCACCGACAGATCGGCGGGCAGCACCTCGACGTCGACGCCGTGGCGGGTGTGCAGCTCGTCGGCCAGCCGCCGCAGCCGCTGCACGTCGCGGGCGACGAGCACCAGATCGTGGCCGTCGGCGGCGTAGCGCCGGGCGAACCCCGCACCGAGTCCCGCGGTCGGTCCGGTGATCAGCGCGACGGGTCGGGTCATGGATGCAGGGTAACTACCGCTGATGCTGCGGCGAGTGCCGGCCGCTCTGTGCGTCCGGCCGCGGCGCCGGGCCGGGCGGCGCCGGCGGTTCCGGCGGCCGGCCCGGGGTGGGCTGCAGCGGCCGGCTCGGGGTGCCGGTGCGGCGCGCGACGGCCGGGCCGTTCTGCGGCTGCGGGATCGGCGGCAGCACCCGCAGCAGGTCGTTGAACTGGCGCACCACGCGCAGCCCCTCGTCCCACTCGGCGCGCCCGCTGGTCAGCGGCATCGCGACCAGCGTCCAGTGCTCCTCGTTCCACATGATCTCGGCGCAGTCCGGCGCGGTGTGGGCGAAGGTCACCATGCGGCGGTCGCAGGCCCGCCGGGCGGCGTCGAGGTTGGTCGAGTACACCATCCGCGGGCCGATCGCGCCGAGCAGCCACATGTCGCTCTCGCGCGGCTCCTTGATGTCCTTCAGCCGCAGGTCCATCACCACGTTGGTGCCGACCTTGCGGTGCAGCGCGATCACGGTAGCGACCTCGTCGAGGTCGAAGATGAACACCGCCTCGCCCCGGATCTGGCCGAGCACCACGTTGCGCGCGGTGACGTCGCCGACGGTGGACATCACCCCGCGCTTCCAGCGCTTGACCAGATCGGGCGACTCGGGTTCGTAGTCGAACCCGTGCTGTTTCGCCCAGGACTTGCGGCGGCGGCCCCGACCGCGGCGGCGGTCGAGGTCGACGTACAGCAGCACCGCCGCACCGACCAGACACAGTGCGGACAGCGTGAACCAAAGCGGGACCATTGCGCCTAGCCTACGTGCTGGTAGCCGGGGTGCCGCTACCCCGGCACGGTCACAACCCGGTTACCGGTTGGCTTCGTCACGTTCCCGCCCGGTTTCCAGGTAGCTCACGATCGCGTTCGTCAGCCCGCGCCGGGCCAGTTCCAGGTCGGTGTAGGTGCCCAGCTGGCGCTCGGAGACGATGCCGCGCATGGCGCCGGGGATGAACGCCGCGACCTCGCGGATCCGCTCGGGGTCGAGGTCGAGGCCGGCGAACGCCTCCCGGCAGGTCTGCAGCCAGCCCCTGCCCCAGCTCGACAGCTCGGCGGCGGTGCGCGGATAGCAGCGCTCGAGCTCGTCGCGGTCGCGCGGCAGCGCGGCGCGCAGGTTCTCGATGGCGCGGGAGTCGCGGGCGGTGAGCCCGTCGTAGAGCACGTCGATGATGGCGGCGACGCGGTCCCGCAGCGGGGCGGCCGGGTCCGGCCGGCCCAGGAAGCCGGCCCGGCGCTCGGCGGTGCGGCGCAGCACCGCCGCCCACAGCCCGTCGATGTCGCCAAACTGGTACTTCACCGCGCCCCAGGTGGCGCCGATGCGCTTGGCGATGCGGTTGGCCGAGACCGCGCCCGGGTCGCCGGTGGCCAGCGCGTCCAGCGCGGCCTCCAGCATGTTCTCCCGGGTGGCCAGGCCGCGCCGGTTGGCGCGGCGAACCCGTTCGGTCGGACCCGCTTCGAGCATCTTCGGCAGCCTATCGCCGATTCGGCGAATCCGGCCCCACGTTTCACAGATGCTTCTACCATTCGTCGGCAGCAGGCATCACGCAGGACGGAAGGGCACCGGTGCCGATGGCCAAACCCCCGTTGTCGATGAAGCCCACCGGCTGGTTCCAGGTCGCCTGGTCCGACGAGCTCGGCGTCGGCGAGGTGCGCGCACTGCGCTACTTCGGCGAGGACCTGGTGGCCTGGCGGTCGGCCTCCGGGCGGGTCACCGTGATGAACGCCTACTGCGAGCACCTCGGCGCGCACCTGGGCTACGGCGGCGAGGTGGTCGGCGAGGTGATCCAGTGCCCGTTCCACGGCTGGCAGTGGAACGCCGAGGGCCGCAACGTGTGCATCCCCTACCAGGACCGGCCGAACCGGGGCCGGCGCATCCGCACCTACCCGGTGGTGGAACGCAACGAGTCGATCTACATCTGGCACGACCTGCTGGGCCGGGAGCCGTTCTTCGACGTGCCGGACGTGTTCGCGTCGTTCGACGACGGCCGCACCGCCGCCGACTACTGGCCGCAGCAGCGGCTGTTCCGCGCCGGCCTGGAGCTGCACCCGCAGTACGTGCTGGAGAACGGCGTGGACTTCGCCCACTTCAAGTACGTGCACCGGACCCCGATCACGCCGGTGTTCACCCGCCACGACTTCACCGCGCCGTGGTCCTACGTCGACTTCACCATCACCTTCGACGGCGACGAGAACCAGCGCATCGAGGACGTCGACAGCGGGGTGAACGCCATCAACGGCGGGCTGGGGGTGGCGGTCACCCGCAGCTGGGGCATGGTCGACAACCGCACCATCTCCGCGATCACCCCGGTCGACGAGGCCACCTGCGACGTGCGGTTCATGGTCTACATCGGCCGCACCCCCGGCCGCGACGACGAGCGCGCCGCGGCGAAGGCCGAGCAGTTCGGCCAGGAGGTGATCCGGCAGTTCACCCAGGACATCCACATCTGGTCGCACCAGCGCTACTCCGACCCGCCGGCGCTGGCGACCGCGGAGTACGAGGGGTTCACCACGCTGCGCCGGTGGGCGCTGCAGTTCTACCCCGACGGCTTGGGCGGCAGCGCCGCCGATCTCGCGGCGGCATCCAGCAGAGAGGGCACAGGCGAATGAACAGACCGATCCGGGTGTTCCAGGTGGCCACCGGCAACGTCGGCCGGGAGATGATCAAACGGTTGCAGCACCGCGACGACCTGCAGCTGATCGGCGTGCACTGCTACAGCCCGGACAAGATCGGCCGCGACGTCGGCGAGCTCGCCGGGATCGGGCCGATCGGCGTGCGGGCCACCGGCACCGTCGAGGAGATCATCGCCGCCCGGCCGGACGTGCTCACCTTCCACGGCGTGTTCCCCGACGAGGACCTCTACGTCAAGGTGCTCGAGGCCGGGATCAACATCGTCACCACCGCCGACTGGATCACCGGCTGGCACCGCGACACCAACCATCCGCACCCGTCCGGCAGGCCGGTCACCCAGCTGCTCGCCGAGGCCTGCGAGCGGGGTGGTTCGACGTTCTACGGCACCGGGATGAACCCCGGGCTCAACCAGATCCTGGGCGTGGTGTGCTCGGCCGACGTCGCCGAGATCGAGAACATCACCACCATCGAGAGCGTGGACGTGTCCTGCCACCACAGCCGGGACACCTGGATCGAGGTGGGCTACGGCCTGCCGGTCGACGACCCGGACATCCCGGCCAAGCTGGAGAAGTTCACCCGGGTGTTCGCCGACAGCGTGCTGATGATGGCCGACTGCTTCGACCTGGAGCTCGACGAGGTCACCTTCAGCGCCGAACTCGGCGCCTGCACAAAGGATGTCGACCTGGGCTGGTACCGGCTGCCGAAGGGGTCGCTGGGCGGCAGCTACATCAAGTACCAGGGCATGGTCGACGGGGTGCCGCGCATCGAGACGCACCTGGAGTGGCAGATGACCCCGCACACCGATCCGCACTGGAACATCAAGGGCTGCTACATCACCCGGATCCAGGGCGATCCGTGCGTGTACAACAAGCACATGATCATCCCGAAACCCGGTGTGGATCTTTCCGATCCGGACGCGTTCGCCTCGATCGGGATGACGGTGACCGGGCTGCCGGCGCTGAACGCCATCGCCTCGGTGGTGGCCGCCCCGCCGGGCCTGCTCACCAGCGCCGACGTGCCGCTGCGGGGCTTCGCCGGCCGGTTCAGGCGCTAGCCGCCTGTCCCCGCGAGCAGACGCAAAACCCCCCGGATCCCGAAGGAAATGGGGGGTTTCGCGTCTACTCGCCGGAGAACGGGGGTCAGCCCAGCACGAGCGAGTTGCCGTCCGGGGAGACGTTGACCGGCACCACGTCGCCGTCGTGCACCTCGCCGGACAGCAGCAGCTTGGCCAACTGGTCGCCGATGGCCTGCTGGATCAGCCGGCGCAGCGGGCGCGCCCCGTACTGCGGGTCGAAACCGCGCTGGGCCAGCCACCTCTTGGCCGCATCGGACACCTGCAGCGTCAGCCGCCGCTGCGACAGCCGCTTGGCCAGCTGCCCCAGCTGGATGTCGACGATCTGCACCAGCTCCTCCGGGTTGAGCCCGTCGAAGATGATGATGTCGTCGAGCCGGTTGATGAACTCCGGCTTGAAGTGCGCCCGCACCGCGGCCATCACCTGCTCCTCGGTGCCACCCGCACCCAGGTTCGAGGTCAGGATGAGGATGGTGTTGCGGAAGTCGACCGTGCGGCCCTGGCCGTCGGTGAGTCGGCCGTCGTCGAGCACCTGCAGCAGGATGTCGAAGACGTCCGGGTGGGCCTTCTCGATCTCGTCGAACAGGATCACCGTGTACGGCCGCCGGCGCACCGCCTCGGTCAGCTGACCGCCCTGGTCGTAGCCGACGTAGCCGGGGGGCGCACCGACCAGCCGGGCCACCGAGTGCTTCTCGGAGTACTCGCTCATGTCGATGCGGACCATCGCCCGCTCGTCGTCGAACAGGAACTCCGCCAGCGCCTTGGCCAGCTCGGTCTTGCCGACGCCGGTCGGGCCGAGGAACATGAACGAGCCGGTCGGCCGGTTCGGGTCGGCGACCCCGGCCCGGCTGCGCCGCACCGCGTCCGAGACGGCCTGCACGGCCTTCTTCTGCCCGACGACGCGCTTGGCCAGCTCGTCCTCCATGCGCAGCAGCTTGGCCTGCTCGCCCTCGAGCATCCGGCCGGCGGGGATCCCGGTCCAGGCCGACACCACCTCGGCGATGTCGTCCGGGCCGACCTCCTCCTTGAGCATGACGTTCTGCCGGGCCTCGGCCTGCGGGGTGGCGGCCTCGAGCTTCTTCTCCACCTCCGGGATGCGCCCGTAGCGCAGCTCGGCGACGCGCGCGTAGTTGCCGTCGCGCTCGGCCAGGTCGGCCTCGAGCTTGAGCGCCTCGAGCTGCTCCTTGAGCTCGCGGACGGCCTCGATGGCCTTCTTCTCGTTCTGCCAGCGGGTGGTGAGCTCGGCCAGCTTCTCCTTCTGGTCGGCCAGTTCGGCGCGCAGCTTGGCCAGCCGCTCCTTGGAGGCCTCGTCCTCCTCCTTGGACAGCGCCATCTCCTCGATCTCCAGCCGGCGCACCAGGCGCTCGACCTCGTCGATCTCAACCGGCCGCGAGTCGATCTCCATCCGCAGCCGCGACGCCGCCTCGTCGACCAGGTCGATGGCCTTGTCCGGCAGGAAGCGGGCGGTGATGTAGCGGTCGGACAGCGTCGCCGCGGCCACCAGCGCGGAGTCGGTGATGCGGACACCGTGGTGCACCTCGTAGCGCTCCTTGAGGCCGCGCAGGATGCCGATGGTGTCCTCCACCGACGGCTCGCCGACGTAGACCTGCTGGAATCGGCGCTCCAGGGCCGGGTCCTTCTCGATGTACTTGCGGTACTCGTCGAGCGTGGTGGCGCCGACCAGGCGCAGCTCACCGCGGGCCAGCATCGGCTTGATCATGTTGCCGGCGTCCATCGAGCCCTCGCCGGTCGCGCCGGCGCCGACGATGGTGTGCAGCTCGTCGATGAACGTGATGATCTGCCCGGCCGAGTTCTTGATCTCGTCGAGCACGGCCTTGAGCCGCTCCTCGAACTCGCCGCGGTACTTCGAGCCGGCCACCATCGAACCGAGGTCCAGGCTGATCACGGTCTTGTCGCGCAGGCTCTCCGGCACGTCGCCGGCCACGATGCGCTGCGCCAGGCCCTCCACGATGGCGGTCTTGCCGACACCGGGTTCGCCGATGAGCACCGGGTTGTTCTTGGTCCGGCGGCTCAGCACCTGGATCACCCGGCGGATCTCGTTGTCGCGGCCGATGACCGGGTCGAGCTTGCCCTCCCGGGCCCGGGCGGTCAGGTCGGTGGAGTACTTCTCCAGCGCCTTGTAGGTGCCCTCCGGGTCCGGGCTGGTGACCCGGCCGCTGCCGCGCACCTTCACGAACGCCTCGCGCAGCGCCTGCGGCGAGGCGCCGCGGCCGGTGAGCAACTTGGCCACATCGCTGTCACCGGTGGCCAGGCCCACCATGAGGTGCTCGGTCGAGACGTACTCGTCGTCGAGTTCGGTGGCGAGCTGCTGGGCCGTGTTGAGGGCGGCCAGCGCCTCGCGGGACAGCTGCGGCTGGGTGGTGCTGCCGGTCACGGTGGGCAGCCGGTCCAGGATCCGCTGGGTCTCGGAACGGATGGTCGCGGGCTCGACGCCGACGGCCTCCAGCAGCGGTGCGGCGATGCCGTCGGTCTGGGTCAGCAACGCCATCAGCAGGTGCGCCGGCACGATCTGCGGATGCCCGGCGGCACTTGCCGACTGCAGCGCCGCGGTCAACGCGGCCTGCGTCTTCGTCGTCGGATTGAACGAGTCCACGACTTCTCCCCTTCGTCTTTGAAGAATCTTGTCGCGATGTATAACGACGTCATTCTTGAGTCTGTTCCGCTCAAGTCTGAAAATCTAGCGGAGTGCTCCGTCACATTCGGCCGAACCGGGGTTAGCGTGCCTGTATGTCCGATACCGGCTTCGGCGACTTCGAGTTCGAGCGGAAGTTCTTCGTCGGCGAGATGCCGGCCGTCGCGGCCGCCGACCCCAGCCCCGTCCTGATCGCGCAGGCCTACCTGTTCCGCGCCGACGGGTACGCGGTGCGGGTGCGCCTGCAGGGACCCGCCCCGGTCGAGATCCCGGACCGCCCGGCCGACGTCGTGCACGCCCTCGGCGAGGACGGCATCGGCACCATGACCGCCAAGGGCCCGGCCGTCGGCGGCACCCGCTACGAGGCCGAACGGGAGATCGACCCGGTGGTGGCCGGGGAGATCATCGCCCGCGCCGACCACGTGGTGCTCAAGGTGCGCACCTCGGTCTGGCTGGGCGAGGACGGCTGGACCATCGACCGCTTCCTGGCCGCCAACGCGCCGCTCATCCTGGCCGAGGTGGAGCGCAACACCCCGGTGGTGGACCTGCAGATCCCGCCGTTCTGCCGCACCGAGGTCAGCGAGGACGAGCGGTTCCGCAACGAGTACCTGGCCTACACCCCGTTCTCCGGCTGGGCCGCCGACTACCTCCGCGAGCTCGAGCGGGTCGGGCCGGTGTTCCTGGAGGGACTCGGCCACAATCGGTTCGACGGCTGCTGACCCCGGGCCCGCGGATGCCCGGCCCGACGCGCTAGGTTGCTGCGGTGGCAGCGATCCTGGCCGACCTGATCCCGCTGGCGCTCGTCGTCGCGTTGTCGCCGTTGTCGGTCATCCCGGCGGTGCTGGTGCTGCAGACACCCCGGCCGCGGCCGACCGCACTGGCGTTCACCGCCGGCTGGCTGTTCGGGCTGGCCGCGCTCACCGCGGTGTTCGTCGCTCTGGGCAACGCGCTCGACGGCGACCTGCAGCCGCCCGGTTGGGCGGCCTGGCTGCGGATCGTGGTCGGGGCGGGGCTGATCGGCTTCGGGGTCTACCGCTTCCTGACCCGTCACCGCGCCGCGCACCAGCCGCGCTGGATGCGGGCCCTGGCCGCGGTGACCCCGCCGCGCGCGGCGGCCACGGCGGTGGTGCTCGTGGCGGCGAACCCGAAGGTGCTGTTCATGTGCATCGCGGCCGGGCTGGCCATCGGCACCGACGGGCCGCAGGCCCGCCCCGCGCTCGCGGTGCTGTGCTTCGCCCTGCTCGCCGGTTCCACCGTGCTGCTGCCGACGGCGGCCTACGCCGCCTCCGGGGACCGGCTGCGCGGCCCGATCGACGCGCTCGGCGCCTGGATGGAGCGCCGGCACGCCCTGCTGGTCGCGGCGATCCTCGTCGTGCTCGGCGCGATGGTCCTCGCCAAGGGACTGCACGCCCTGTAGCCCGGCGCCGGGCGCGGTGCGGCCGCCGCTCGGCCGAACGGGCCGGCCGCCGGCCTCACCTACACTCGACGGGCGTGGGGTTGGAAGACCGCGAGTCCTTGCGCATCCTGCGCGATGCGGTTGATCCGGACCACGGCTCCGACGAGGTGGTCCGCACCTTCTACACCCGCTGGTTCGCCCGGGACCTCTCGGCGCGCGACCTGTTCCCGCCCGACATGGCCGAGCAGCGCGCCACCATCGCCGCGGCGCTGACCTGGCTGTTCGGCCAACTCGTGGACCGGCGCGCCCAGGAGCCGGTGTCGTTCCTGGCGCAGTTGGGCCGCGATCACCGCAAATACGGTGTGACACCGGCGCATTACGAGTCGATGCGGGACGCGCTGTACACCTCGCTGCGCGACCACCTTGCCGACCGCTGGGACGCCCGGCTCGACGCGGCGGCCCGGGATGCGCTGACCCTGTTCACCGGCGTGATGAGTGGTGCGGCCGACGCCGAGCCGGGGCCGGCCTACCGCGACGGCACGGTGGTGGAGGTCCTGCGGGTCACCCGCGACGTCGCGGTGGTGCGGCTGCAGCTCGACGCGCCGCTGGACTACCACCCGGGCCAGTACGTCACGGTGCAGGTGCCGCAGTGGCCGCGGCGCTGGCGCTACCTGAGCCCGGCGGTGCCGTGCGACGCCGGCGGCGCGATCGAGTTCCACGTCAAGTCGGTGATCGGCGGCATGGTGAGCCCGGCGATCGTCAACGAGACCCGGCCCGGGGACCGCTGGCGGATCTCCAGCCCGCACGGCGGGCTGCACGTCGACCGTGAGGACGGGGACGTGCTGATGATCGCCGGCAGCACCGGGCTGGCGCCGCTGCGCACCCTGATCATGGATCTCACCCGGTTCGGCGAGAACCCGCGGGTGCACCTGTTCTTCGGCGGCCGGTTCCCGTGCGATCTCTACGACCTGCCGACGCTGTGGCAGATCGCCGCGACGAATCCGTGGCTGTCGGTGACCCCGGTCTCGGAGTTCGACACCGATCCGCCGTGGGCGGCGGACTACCCCGACCCGCGGCCGCCGCGCGGCCTGCACGTGCGCCAGACCGGCACCCTGGCCGAGGTGGTCACCCGCTACGGGGCCTGGAGCGACCGGCAGATCCTGATCTGCGGCAGCCGGGCCATGGTGGAGGCGACCCGGGCGGCGCTGATCGCCCGGGGGGCGCCGCCGGAGCGAATCCAGCACGACCCCTGGTGACCGGTCACCACACCCCGGGCACCAGCCGGTAGCGCACCCGCTCGGTGTACTCGCGGTAGCCGTCGAGTTCGGCGACGAGCAGCCGCTCCTCGTCGTGGATCCGGCAGGCCAGCACCAGCACCCCGGGCACGACCAGCCCCAGCCCGCACCAGGAGCCGAGGGCGAGCGGGATGCCGAGCATCATCACCACGTTCCCGGCGTACATGGGGTGGCGGACCAGCCCGTACAGGCCGGTGGTGGCCAGCTTCTGGCCGGCCTCGACCCGCACGGTGGCGGCGGCGTAGTTGTTCTGCAGCACCACCAGCACCGGCGTCATCAGCCCGATCGCCACCAGCAGGTCCCCGGCGACCACCACCGGTGTGGGCACGGCGGACCAGCCCAGCCGGTGGTCCAGCGCACTCACCACGAGCATGCTCAGCAGCGAGAGCCACAACCCGGCCATCACCGCCTTCTGCACCGGCCGGGTCTCGGCCGCCGGCCCGCCCCGCATCCGGCGCTGCAGCGCCTCCGGGTTGTTGAAGTACAGGTAGGCGCTGGAGGCCCAGGTGGCCAGCGTGAACACCACCAGCAGCACCCAGGCCTGCCAGTAGTGCACGGTGCCGGCCACCGCGAAGATGATGATGCCGAACAGCACCGGCTCGACCAGGCCGGTGATCATCAGGCGCAGTGCGGGTTTCACCGTCACGACCTCACCGCCGCCCGGTCGCGTCGCGGTCGAGCAGCCGGCTCAGCGTGCGCGGGGTGGGTGCCCGGAACAGCGCCGAGACCGGCAGCCGGGTGCGCAACATCCGGTTGACCGCGGCGACGGCGCGCATGGCCGACAGCGAGTCGCCGCCGAGGTCGAAGAACGAGTCGTCGACGCCGACGTCGTCGCGGTCGAGCACCTCGCCGAAGATCCCGCAGACCACGGAGGTGTCCGGGGTGAGCGGCCCGTCGGCGTGCGGTTCGGGGGCGGCCGGCCGCCGGGTGCCGACCGGGCGCGGCTCGCCGACGAGCTCGCCCGGCGCCCGGTCGGGGTGGGCGGTGAGCTCGGCGAGCAGCCGCCGGAACCGGTCGACGAGGTCGCGCACGTCGGCCTCGCCGAACACGTCGGTGCGGTACTGCACGAACAGTTCGAGCTCGTCGCCCGGGATGGCCTGCACGGCCAGCGGGTAGTGGTAGAGGTCGCGGGCCTGCACCCCGGTCACGACCGGCCCGTCGTCGGTGAGGGCGGCGGGGTCCAGCGGGTAGTTCTCGTAGACGAACAGCGTG
>NZ_CALDGS010000068.1 GCF_937941905.1 uncultured Mycolicibacterium sp.
AAGTTCCGGGAGTTCCTCGACAGCGTCTCGCCCGACGACTTCAAGGCCACCTAGGCCGCCCGGGCCGGGCGCCCCGCGGTCAAGATCACGGAAGCGTCTCTAACCGGGAACATTGCCCGGACACACGTGGCGCGCGATCCGGGGCGGACCGATCCGATCGCCATACTTTGGTGACAACGGGCCCGCCAAAAGGCCCGGCACAAGCGTATGCTCGACACATTCGGGCTTGCCCGGCCGGGGATGACGCCGCAGGTCAGCCAGGCGCATCGCACGGTGGGCAGGACCGACGGCGAGAGGATTCGACAAGTGGGCGACACGCCACGCCAGGAGCAGCTGGACCTGTCCACCGGCAGCGCCGCCGGAGGCGCGCCGGCCGAGCCCGAGCAGCCGGGTCTGTTCCCTGACGACCGGGTGCCCGACGAACTCGTCGGCTACCGGGGGCCGAGCGTCTGCCAGATCGCCGGCATCACCTACCGGCAGCTGGACTACTGGGCGCGCACGTCGCTGGTGGTGCCGTCGATCCGCAGCGCGGCCGGCTCCGGCAGCCAGCGGCTGTACTCGTTCAAGGACATCCTCGTCCTCAAGATCGTCAAGCGGCTACTGGACGCCGGCATCTCGCTGCAGAACATCCGCATCGCCGTCGAGCACCTGCGCAAGCGTGGCGTGCAGGACCTGGCCAACATCACCCTGTTCTCCGACGGCACCACCGTCTACGAGTGCACCTCCGCCGAGGAGGTGGTCGACCTGCTGCAGGGCGGCCAGGGCGTGTTCGGCATCGCGGTCTCCGGCGCCATGCGCGAACTCACCGGCGTGATCAAGGACTTCCCGTGCGAACGCGCCGACGGCGGCGAGTCCATCGCCGCGCCCGAGGACGAGCTGGCCTCCCGGCGCAAGCAGCGCGACCGCAAGATCGGCTGACCCGGCGCGACGGCGCCGAGCGAGTACACTCACAACCGCATCGCCACGTGCGCGGGAGAGTTCCGTGGCCGCCAGTCACGGACGCCGAAGGAGCAACACCTCTCCGTCAACCTCTCAGGCCCCAGGACCGCGCACGGTCACGATGCCTCTGGAAAGCGGCGAGCACCGACTCGCCCGCCCATGGGGAAAGGCCGCCCGGTGCGACAGGCAGCGGGCGCCGAATCTCTCAGGCGCCCGGATCCGGGTCGACGACAGAGGGAGAGGAACCGCAGCGGTTCCTTTCGCGTGTCAGGAGATCCGAAGTGTCCGACCAGACCCAACCGTCGTTCGCCGCCCGCCACATCGGCCCCGACGCGGCCGCCGTGGCCCACATGCTCGACGTCATCGGGGTGTCCTCGCTCGACGAGCTGGCCGCCAAGGCGCTGCCCGCCCAGATCCTGGAGCCGCCCGGCGCCGACGGCCGCGCCGCCGGCCTGGACGCGCTGCCCGAACCGGTCGACGAGGCGCAGGCGCTGGCCGAGCTGCGGGCACTGGCCGAGTCCAACACCGTCGCGGTGTCGATGATCGGGCAGGGCTACTTCGACACCGTCACCCCGGCGGTGCTGCGCCGCAACATCCTGGAGAACCCGGCCTGGTACACCGCCTACACCCCGTACCAGCCGGAGATCAGCCAGGGCCGGCTCGAGGCGCTGCTGAACTTCCAGACCATGGTCGCCGACCTGACCGGGCTGGAGCTCGCCAACGCCTCGATGCTCGACGAGGCCACCGCCGCGGCCGAGGCGATGACGCTGATGCACCGGGCCGCCAAGGGCCGGCTCAACCGGCTCGTCGTCGACACCGACCTGTACCCGCAGACCGCCGCGGTGCTGGCCACCCGGGCCGAGCCGCTGGGCATCGAGATCGTCACCGCGGACCTGACCGCCGGGCTGCCCGACGGCGAGTTCTTCGGCGTGATCGTGCAGCTGCCGGGTGCCTCGGGCCGGCTGGTGGACTGGGCACCGCTGATCGAGCAGGCCCACGAGCGCGGGGCACTGGTCGCGGTGGGTGCGGACCTGCTGGCGCTGACCCTCGTCACCCCGCCCGGCGAGCTCGGCGCGGACGTCGCGTTCGGCACCACCCAGCGGTTCGGGGTGCCGCTGGGCTTCGGCGGCCCGCACGCCGGCTACCTGGCCGCGCACACCCGGCACGCCCGCCAGCTGCCCGGCCGGCTGGTCGGGGTGTCCGTCGACGCCGACGGGTCACCGGCCTACCGGCTGGCGCTGCAGACCCGCGAGCAGCACATCCGCCGCGACAAGGCCACCAGCAACATCTGCACCGCGCAGGTGCTGCTGGCGGTGATGGCCGCCATGTACGCCAGCTACCACGGCGCCGAGGGGCTGACCGCGATCGCGCGGCGGGTGCACGGCCACGCCCGCACGCTGGCGGCCGGGCTGGCCGCGGCCGGGGTGACCGTGGTGCACGACCGGTTCTTCGACACCGTGCTGGCCGAGGTGCCGGGCCGGGCCGAGGCGGTGCGCGCCGCGGCCAAACAGCGCGGCATCAACATCTGGCTGGTCGACGCCGACCACGTGTCGGTGTCCTGCGACGAGGCGACCACCGACGAGCACGTCGCCGCGGTGCTCGCGGCCTTCGGCGCCGCCCCGACCGGCACCGACTTCGCCGGCCCCGACATCGCCACCCGCACCTCGGCGTTCCTGACCCATCCGGCCTTCACCCGGTACCGCACCGAGACCGAGATGATGCGCTACCTGCGCAGCCTGGCCGACAAGGACATCGCGCTGGACCGCAGCATGATCCCGCTCGGCTCGTGCACGATGAAGCTCAACGCGGCCGCCGAGATGGAGCCCATCACCTGGCCGGAGTTCACCCGCCAGCACCCGTTCGCGCCGGCCTCCGACACGCCGGGCCTGCGCCGGATGATCGCCGACCTGCAGACCTGGCTGACCGCGGTCACCGGCTACGACGCGGTGTCGCTGCAGCCCAACGCCGGCTCGCAGGGCGAGTACGCCGGGCTGCTGGCCATCCGCGCCTACCACGCCGACCGCGGCGAGCCGCAGCGCGACGTGTGCCTGATCCCGTCCAGCGCGCACGGCACCAACGCCGCGTCGGCGGCGATGGCCGGCATGCGGGTGGTGGTCGTGGGCTGCCGGCCCAACGGCGACGTCGACCTCGACGACCTGCGCGCCAAGATCGCCGAACACGCCGACCGGCTGGCCGCGCTGATGATCACCTACCCGTCCACCCACGGCGTCTACGAGCAGGACGTGGCCGACATCTGCGCGGCCGTGCACGACGCCGGCGGGCAGGTCTACGTCGACGGCGCCAACCTCAACGCGCTGGTCGGGCTGGCCCGGCCGGGCCGGTTCGGCGGCGACGTGAGCCACCTGAACCTGCACAAGACGTTCTGCATTCCGCACGGCGGCGGCGGCCCCGGGGTCGGCCCGGTGGCGGTGCGCGCGCACCTGGCGCCGTACCTGCCCGGCCACCCGCTGGCCGAGGAGCTCGGCGACGCCCACACCGTGTCGGCCGCGCCCTACGGCTCGGCGTCGATCCTGCCGATCACCTGGATGTATCTGCGCATGATGGGCGCCGCCGGGCTGCGGCAGGCCACCCTGACCGCGATCGCCTCGGCCAACTACATCGCCCGCCGGCTCGACGAGTACTTCCCGGTGCTCTACACCGGCGAGAACGGCATGGTCGCCCACGAGTGCATCCTCGATCTACGGCCGATCACCAAGGCCACCGGCGTCACCGTCGACGACGTGGCCAAGCGGCTGGCCGACTACGGCTTCCACGCGCCGACCATGAGCTTCCCGGTGTCGGGCACGCTGATGGTGGAGCCGACCGAGAGCGAGAGCCTGGCGGAACTCGACGCGTTCTGCGACGCGATGATCGCCATCCGGCGCGAGATCGACCGGGTCGGGTCGGGCGAGTGGCCGGTCGACGACAACCCGCTGCGCAACGCCCCGCACACCGCGGCCTGCCTGATCGCGGGGGAGTGGAACCACCCCTACACCCGCGAGGAGGCGGCGTACCCGCTGGGGGTGGGCCGGCGGCCGAAGGTGTGGCCGCCGGTGCGGCGCATCGACGGCGCCTACGGCGACCGCAACCTGGTCTGCTCCTGCCCGCCGGTCGAGTCCTACGCCTAGTCCGGTGCTGCCCGACCCGGTCGCGGCCTGGCGGGCCGGGGGACGCATGCTGGACACCCCGGCCGGGCGGGTGTTCGTGCGCGACGCACCCGGCCGGGATCCGGCCGCGCCGACGATCCTGCTGCTGCACGGCTTTCCGTCGAGCAGCTACGACTACCGCGGGGTGGTGGCCGAACTCGGCGACCGGGCCTGGGTGACGCTGGACTTCCTCGGCTTCGGGCTGTCGGACAAACCGCGCCCGCACCGCTACA
The DNA here is from genome assembly GCF_937941905.1 of uncultured Mycolicibacterium sp. GTDB lineage: Bacteria > Actinomycetota > Actinomycetes > Mycobacteriales > Mycobacteriaceae > Mycobacterium. The sequence goes on from NZ_CALDGS010000068.1 coordinate 4,319, forward strand.
GCCTGTTCGAGCAGGCCGACATCGTCGAGCGGGTGGTGGCGGAGACGACGGCCGGCCCGGTGCTGCTGATCGCCCACGACATGGGCACCTCGGTGGCCACCGAGCTGCTGGCCCGGGACCTCGACGGGGCGCTGCCGTTCGAGTTGCGCGCCGCGGTGCTGACCAACGGCAGCGTCATCCTGGACCGGGCCAGCCTGCGCCCGGCCCAGAAGCTGCTGCGCAGCCCGCTCGGCCCGGTGTTCGCGCGGCTGACCAACGAGCGCCGCTTCGCCCGCGGCTTCGGCCGGCTGTTCGGCCCCGCGCACCCGCTGTCGGCCGACGAGGCCGCCGCGCAGTGGGCGCTGCTGGCCCACCACGACGGCCACCGCATCGGCCACCTGCTGATCCACTACCTGCGCGAGCGGGTCGAGTTCGCGCCGCGCTGGCACGGCGCGGTGCGGGACTGGCCCAAGCCGCTGAGCTTCCTGTGGGCGCTGGCGGACCCGGTCGCCACCGGCGACGTGCTGGCCGGGCTGCGGGCGCTGCGCCCGCACGCCGCGGTGGCCGAACTGCCCGGGATCGGGCACTACCCGCAGCTGGAGGTGCCCGCGGAGTTCACCCGCGCCGCGCTGGGCCTGCTGGCGGCCTAACCGAGGGCGGCGGTGATCGCCGCGATCAGCTCGGGGGAGTCGCTGCCGGGCAGGTTGCGGTAGCTGCCGCCGGTGATCCGGGCGACCTCCTCCCAGACCGGGCGGTCGGCGTCGTCGCCGAAGTCGATGACGTTCACCGCGATCGGCCGAGCCGGGTCGAAGGTCTGCCGGATGAACTCCTGCAGCCCCGGGCCGTCGAGGGTGCGGTCGGTGTGCGGCCCGGCGGTGATCACCAGCACCGAGTTGGCCTGGCCGTCCCGGTAGTTGGCGGTGGCGTCGGTGTAGACCAGGCGCAGCGTGGTGAACGACACCGCGCCGCCGGAGGCCGGCGCCTGGTCCTCCAGGCTGCGCCGCAGCGCCTCGGCGCGGGAGCTTTCGCCGACCGGGTCGGCCAGCGGGCCCAGCGTGATCTCCGAGCGGCCGGCCACCCCGTCGAACGTCCACAGCCCGACCGCCGCGCTCGGCGGCAGCAGACCGATCTGTTCGGCGAGTGCGCCCACCACATTGCCCAGCCGTGTGCCGGCGCCCTCCTGCTCGGGCATCGAGCGGTCCAGCATGAGCGTCACCGCCGCGTTGGCGCGCGGGGCGCTCACCGCGTCGGCCAGCGTCACCCGGACCGCGTCGTCACCGACCGCCGGCGGCGCGGCCAGCGCCGGGAAATCGACCACCGGGCTCTCCGGTGGCGCCGCACCCTCGACCCGGAAGCCGGCCGCGGCCAGCTCGGCGAGCTGTTCGGGCTTGCGCATGAACCGGGAGAACTCGCTGGCCGCGGTGATCTGCTCGCGCTCCAGCCAGTCGCCGTTGAGCAGCACGGTGGGGAAGTCGGCGACCGCGGCCGGCCCGCTCGGCAGCCAGGCGGCCACCACGTCCGCGGCGTCCGACCGGTCGGCGGCCCACCGGAACAGCCGCTGCTCGGTGGTGACCACCGCGTGCACCGGCCCGTCCGGGCCGGCGGCGTCGGCCAGCGCGTCGAGCGCGGCGTCGCCGGTGTCGTCGGCCAGTGCCGGCCGGCCGGACATCAGCCGGGCCACCGCGCCGAGCCCGGCGGTGGCGGGTTGACCGGGCGGGGCGGCCGCGACGGCCACCGCCTCGGCCGCCAGGGGGGTCGCGTCGGCGTCCCCGGTCATCGGCAGCGCCAGCCGCAGCGTGCCCCAGCCGGGCAGGCCGAGCCGCTCCATGCCGGCCGGATCCTGCTGCAGCTCGGGCAGGTCGCCCCAGCCCCGGCCGCCCAGCGCCGGCTTCAGCTCCGGCCGCACCGCCAGCAGCACCGGGGTCTGCACCAGCGGGCGGGCGTCGTCGACGGTCTGTGCGCCGGCGAGGGCCTCCAGCCGCGCCGCCGAGACGGTGCTGGCCGGGATCCACAGGGCGGGCTTACCGCCCAGGTCGGCCGGCCACCGGCCGCCGAAGCCGTCGAGCACCTGCCCGGAGTCGGCCGGGGTGACCGCCACCTGCACGCACTTGTCGCCGACCGGGTCGGCCGACTCGTTGTAGCGCTGCGCCAGCGTGCCGACCGGCCCGGCGATCGACGGGTCGGCGGCCACCGCGACGGTGATCTCGCCGGCCACGCAGCGGGCGGCCGCGACGTCGCTGCGCTTCGACAGCGCGTCGCCGAAGAACTGCCAGACGATCACGCCCGCGACGACGACCACCACGGCGACCAGCGCCACGACGACGGCGGGGCTGACCCCGCGCCGCCCGGCGTCGACCGCACGGTGGCTACCGGTCCACTCGCCGGGGTCGGCGGGGCGCTCGGCCCGGGCCGGCGCCGGGGTCTGCGGCGCCGGCCCGGCCTCGCAGCCGACCGGGGGCTCCTCGCCGGGGACCGACTCGGCCGGGTCCCACTCGTCGTCGGGATCCGGCCGGGCGTGCCGGCCGCGCCGTGCCGTCCCCGCGCCCCCGGCGGGGGCGGAGAAGAACGGCTCGGGGGCCGAGTCGTCGCCGCGGGGTTCGTCGTCGGGATCGGGGAGACTGTGCCTGCCCATCTCGCGTCATCCAGCCTGCGGCAGCTCAGCCACCCACCTTCGCCTTGAACTCCCGGCGGCGCCGGTGCAGGATCGGCTCGGTGTAGCCGTTGGGCTGCGCGGCGCCCTGCAGGATCAGGTCCTGGGCGGCCTGGAAGGCGATGCTGGCGTCCGGATCCGGCGCCATCGGCCGGTACTTCGGGTCGCCGGCGTTCTGCTCGTCGACCACCGCGGCCATCCGGCGCAGGCTGGCCTTGACGTCCTCCTCGGTGATCACGCCGTGGCGCAGCCAGTTGGCCAGCAGCTGGCTGGAGATGCGCAGCGTGGCGCGGTCCTCCATGAGCGCGACGTTGTGGATGTCGGGCACCTTCGAACAGCCGATGCCCTGGTCGATCCAGCGCACCACGTAGCCGAGGATGGACTGGCAGTTGTTGTCCACCTCCTCGTGCACCTCGTCCGGCGACCAGGCCAGCTCCTTGGCCAGCGGGATGGTGAGCAGGTCGTCGACGGTGGTGCGGCGCTTGCCGGCCAGCTCGGCCTGCACGGCGAACACGTCGACCTGGTGGTAGTGCATGGCGTGCAGGGTGGCCGCGGTCGGCGAGGGCACCCACGCGGTGGTCGCGCCGGCCTTGGGCTGGCCGATCTTCTGCTCCACCATGGCCGCCATCAGGTCGGTCATCGCCCACATGCCCTTGCCGATCTGCGCTTTGCCGGAGAACCCGCAGGCCAGGCCGATGTCGACGTTCTGGTCCTCGTAGGCGGCGATCCAGGTGGTGTTCTTCATCGCACCCTTGCGGATCATCGGACCGGCCTCCATCGAGGTGTGGATCTCGTCGCCGGTGCGGTCCAGGAAGCCGGTGTTGATGAACACCACGCGGTCGGCGGCCTCCTTGATGCAGGCCTTGAGGTTGACCGAGGTGCGGCGCTCCTCGTCCATGATGCCGACCTTGAGGGTCTTCGGCGGCAGCCCGAGCACGTCCTCGACCCGGCCGAACAGCTCGACGGTGAAGGCCACCTCGTCGGGCCCGTGCATCTTGGGCTTGACGATGTAGATCGAGCCGGTGCGGGAGTTGACCAGCGGGCCGTTCTCCTCGCTCGCCCTGAGCCCGTGGATGGCGATCAGGCTGGTGAACAGGGCGTCCATGATGCCCTCGAACACCTCGTTGCCCTCGGCGTCGACGATGGCGTCGTTGGTCATCAGGTGACCCACGTTGCGCACGAACAGCAGGCTGCGGCCGGGCAGGGTGAACTCACCGGACCCGTCCGGGGTGGTGTAGGTGCGGTCCCCGTTGAGCACGCGGGTGAAGGTGCGGCCGTCCTTGGTGACCTCCTCGGCCAGGTCACCCTTGTTCAGGCCCAGCCAGTTGCGGTAGCCGAGCACCTTGTCCTCGGCGTCGACGGCGGCCACCGAGTCCTCGAAGTCCATGATCGTGGTGACCGCCGACTCCAGCACCACGTCCTTGATGCCGGCTTTGTCGGTCGAGCCCACCGGCGAGGACGGGTCGATGAGGATCTCGATGTGCAGGCCGTGGTTGCGCAGCAGCACCGACCAGGCCGCGTCGCCGAGCTTGCCGGTGTAGCCGACGAACTGGTCCGCATCGGCCAGCCCGGTGGTCTGCTCGCCGAGCGCGACGACCAGCCGGCCGTCCTCGATCCGCAGCCCGGTTGCGTCGGCCCAGCTGCCCTGCGCCAGCGGCGCCGCCTCGTCGAGGAAGTTGCGCGCGTAGGCGATCACCTTGTCGCCGCGCACCTTGTTGTAGCTCGACCCCTTCTCGGCACCGTCGGTCTCGGGGATGACGTCGGTGCCGTACAGCGCGTCGTAGAGCGACCCCCAGCGGGCGTTCGCGGCGTTCAGCGCGAACCGCGCGTTGAGGATCGGCACCACCAGCTGCGGGCCGGCGGTGGTGGCGATCTCCGGGTCCACCCCGGTGGTGGTGATGGCGAAGTCCTCCGGCTCCGGCAGCAGGTAGCCGATCTCGGTCAGGAACTGCTTGTAGGCGTCCCGGTCGAACGGCTCGATGACGCGCTGGCGGTGCCACTTGTCGATCTGCGCCTGCAGCTCGTCACGACGCGCGAGCAGTTCCCGGTTGCGCGGCGTGAGATCGGTGACGACCTTGTCCACACCCGCCCAGAAGCTGTCGGGGTCCACGCCCGTGCCGGGCAGGGCCTCGTTGGTGATGAAGTCGTACAGCACCCGGGCCACGCGCAGGTTCCCCACCGTCACGCGTTCGGTCATTGTTCCTCCTCCGCTCGCCGCGCCGCCGGCGCGTGGGCCGTCCTCGTCGCCGGAGCCGGCGCGGTCTTCCGCTGCGTGCGCACCGGGCACGCAGCCATCTATCCAGCTTACCCAGCGGTAACAGCGCTCAGACCGGGCCCGCCGCCGCCGTGGCCGCGGCATGAAGCAGCTCACACCGCCGCGCCAGCGCGGCCCGCAGCGGCGCGGCGGCGTCGGCGATCTCCTGCTGCAGCCGCACGTACTCGGCGCGGCCGGCCGGGTCCTCGATCTGGACCGGCTCGAACCCGTAGGCGCGCAGGTCGTAGGGGCTGGCGCGCATGTCCAGCGCGCGGGCCCGGGCGGCCAGCTCCAGGCAGTCCAGCAGCAGGTCGGAGTCCACCAGCGGTAGCAGCTTGCCGGCCCACTTGTACAGGTCCATGCCGGCGTGCAGACAGCCCGGCTGTTCGGTGTCGACCTGGGTGGACCGGCTCAGCGGGCAGGCGTTGCGGGGCACCGCCGCGGGGGTGAAGAACCGGTAGGCGTCGTAGTGGGTGCAGCGCAGCGGCAGCGACTCCACCACCGCGTCGGTGCCGGCGGCACCGAGCCGCAGCGGCACCTGGCCGTGCCGCACCGCGTCGGTGCGGTACACCATCGCCCACTCGTGCAGCCCGAAGCAGTTCAGCCGGGGCGGTCGGGACGCGGTGGCGCGCAGCAGCCGGTGTACGAACCGCACCGTGTCCAGCCGGGCCAGCAGGTGGTCGGCGCCGACCGTCACCCCGCCGTCGACCTCGACGTAGCCGCCCCGGCCGGCCAGTCGGTCCGCGGCCGGACCGGCCAGCACCACCCCGTAGCCGGGGTGCCAGCGCCGCAGGTGACGCGGCTTGAGGCTGTAGTAGGTGAACAGGAAGTCCCACACCGGGTGCGGACGGCCGGTGGTGCCGCGGTGCGGATGGGCGGCCAGGAACCGCTCCACCCGGTCCCGGTGCGCCTCGGCGCGGGCGAGCCAGTCCGCCTCGGCCAGCACCGTCCGGTCCGGGACCGGCTCAGACACGGTGCGTCCCGTCCCGCACGGTGCCGACCAGATCCTCGACCAGGTCCTCCAGCGCCACCATCGCGGTGACCACCCCGTCGGTGGTGACCAGCGCCAGGTGCGCGTTGTTGCGCCGCATCCGGCTCAGCGCGTCCGGCAGCGGCAGCGTGGCCGGCAGCGCCGGCAGCGGCCGCACCATCGACAGGTCCAGCACCGCCTCCGGGTCGTCGGCGAACGCCAGCACGTCCTTGATGTGCAGGTAGCCCAGGTAGGCGCCGCCGGCGTCGACCACCGGGAACCGCGAGTAGCCGGTCTTGGCCAGCGCCGCGGTGATCGCACCGACCCGCGGGCCGGACCCCTCGGCGGCGGCCGGCACCGCGTAGATGTCGGCCAGCGGCATCGCCACGTCGGCCACCACCCGGTTGCGGATCTGCAGCGCCCGGGTCAGCCGGCTGTGCTCCTCGGGGTCCAGCAGCCCCTCCGAGACGCTCTCGGCGATCATCTCCGACAGCTCCACCGTCGAGACGGTCACGTCCAGCTCGTCCTTGGGCTCCACCCGCAGCAGCCGCAGGGTGGCGTTGGCGCACCAGTTGTAGAACGCGATCAGCGGCCGGGCCGCCCGCACGTAGACCAGGTAGACCGGGATCAGCAGCATCGCCGCCGACTCCGGGCCGGCGATCGCGATGTTCTTCGGCACCATCTCGCCGAGCAGCACGTGCAGGGTGACCACGATCGCCAGCGCCAGCAGGAACGCCACCGTGTGACGCACCGAGTCGGGCACCCCGAACAGCGCGAACGGCCACTCCAGCAGGTGCGCCACCGCCGGCTCGCCGACCCGGCCGAGCAGGATCGAGCAGATCGTGATACCCAGCTGGGAGCCGGCCAGCATCAGCGACAGGTGCTCGCCGGCCCGGATCACCGTCACCGCCCGCTTCTTGCCCTGCTCGGCCAGCGCCTCCAGCCGGTCCCGGCGGGCCGAGATGAGCGAGAACTCGGCGGCCACGAAGAACGCGTTCAGCCCGAGCAGCAGCGCGGTGAGCAGCACCCCGAACAGGTCGCCGAACATCAGGAGACCTCCTCGGGGGTGCGCCGGCCGCCGTTGCGCCGGCCCAGCTCGGTCAGCTCCAGCAGGTCGATGCGGCGGCCGTCCATCTGCACCACGGTGGCCCGCCAGCGCACCGGGTCCTCCAGCGGGCCGTCCGGCTCGAACGCGGTGAGCTCCACCGACTCGCCGGCGGTGGGGATGTGGCCGAGCTCCTGCAGCACCAGCCCGCCGATGGTTTCGTAGTCGCCCTCGGGGGCGCGGAACCCGGTGCGGGTGGCCACCTCGTCGATGCGCAGCAGCCCCGACACCCGCCAGCCGCGTCCGGCCCGCAGCACGTCCGGGGTGGCGTCGTCGTGCTCGTCGCGCACGTCGCCGACGAGCTCCTCGATCAGGTCCTCGACGGTCACCATGCCGGCGGTGCCGCCGTACTCGTCGACCACCAGCGCGGTCTGCAGGCCGTTGGCCCGCAACTGGGTCATCAGCGCGTCGCCGTCGAGCGTGGAGGGCACCTTGACCACCGGCTGGGCCAGCCCGGCCAGCCGGGTGCGGTCGCGCCGGTCCGGCGGCACCTCGAACACCTGCTTGACGTGCACCATGCCGATGGTCTCGTCGAGGTCGCCGCGCACGATCGGGAACCGGGAGAACCCGGTGCGCCGGGCCGCCTCGACGAGGTCGGCGACGGTGTCGGCGGCGTCGAGCGTCTCGATCTTCGAGCGCGGGGTCATCAGCTCCTCGGCGGTGCGGTCGCCGAACTGCAGCGAGCGGTCCACCAGCAGCGCGGTCACCGGGTCCAGCGACCCGCTCTGCGCCGAGTTGCGCACCAGCGACACCAGTTCCTGGGCCGAGCGGGCCGAGCGCAGCTCCTCGGCCGGTTCGATGCCCAGCCGGCGCAGGATCCAGTTGGCGGTGCCGTTGGTCAGCCTGATCAGCGGGGTGAACAGGGCGGAGAACATCAGCTGCGGGCCGGCCACCGCGCGCGCGGTGGGCACCGGCCGCGACACCGCCAGGTTCTTGGGCACCAGCTCGCCGTAGATCATCGACAGCGAGGTGGCGATCAGCACCGCCAGCAGCAGCGAGAGCCCGGCGGCGAACCGGTCCGGCACGCCGGCCGCGTCGACCAGCGGTGCCAGCAGCCGGGCCACCACCGGCTCGGCCAGGAACCCGGTGACCAGCGTGGTGATGGAGATGCCGACCTGCGCGCCGGACAGCTGGAAGGACAGGGTGCGGTGGGCGCGCCGGACGAGCCGGTCACGCCGGTCGCCCCGGCGTGCGTTGGCCTCGACCGTGCTGCGCTCCAGCGCGGTCAGCGAGAACTCCGCGGCGACGAACACCGCGGTGCCGGCGGTCAACAGCACGATCGCCAGCAGGGACAGCAGGACGGTGCCGACGCTCACCGCGTCCTCACCGTCGGATCGCCGGGCGCGCGGCCCGGCCGTTTAGAAGAAGGCTCCGCGTCGGACGGCTCGGGGGACTGTCGCTGCGCGTCCAGGCCCGCGGATTCCCCCTCGATCACCGGGGGTGCCTGCGGCACGGGTTCCCTTTCGCTCGTCTGGTGTTTGGTGCCCCCATGGTAACGGCAGCACGCCCGCCGTGGCGGTCTCACCCGGACGGTTGCGCCGAAGTCAGCCTGCCCTAACTTCGCCGGTGGTACGTTCGACCCCGGTTCCCACGGCGAGGAGAGGCGCACATGAGGATTCCGATTTCCCGGCTCACCGGGCTGGTCGCCGCCGTCGGCACCGCCGCGGCGCTGGTGGCCTGCGGCGGCTCCGGCGACCCGGACGCCGACGCCCCGGAGACCGGCGGCGCGTCCGCCGACCCCGGCACGGTGGTGGTCTACTCCGGCCGCAGCGAGGAGCTCGTCGCGCCGCTGCTGGAGCGGTTCAGCGCGGAGACCGGCATCGAGGTGCAGGCCCGCTACGCCGGGTCGGGGGAGCTGGCCGCCCAGCTGCTCACCGAGGGCGACCGGTCGCCGGCCGACGTGTTCCTGTCCCAGGACGCCGGCGCGCTCGGCGCGGTGTCGGCGGCCGGGCTGTTCGCCCCGATCGACCCGGAGACGCTGGCCGCGGTGCCGGCGCAGTACTCCGCCGCCGACGGCACCTGGGTCGGGGTGTCCGGCCGGGCCCGCGTCATCGTCTACAACCCGGAGCTGGCCCCCGAGCCGCCGGACACCATCGACGGGCTGCTCGACCCGCGCTGGAAGGGCCGGATCGGGTTCGCCCCGAGCAACGCCTCCTGGCAGGCCTTCGTCACCGGGCTGCGGGTGCTGCGCGGCGACGAGGGCGCGGCCGAGTGGCTGCGCGCCTTCAAGGCGCAGGAGCCGCGCGCCTACGAGAACAACGTCGCGGTCCGCGACGCCGTCGACGCCGGCCAGATCGCCCTGGGCCTGGTCAACCACTACTACCTCTACGAGCTCATCGACGCCAAGGGCGCCGAGGAGGTGGTGGCCCGCAACCGGTTCATGGCGCCGGGCGACCCGGGCGGGCTGATCAACGTCGCCGGGGTGGGGGTGCTCAAGTCCGCCCCGCACCCGGAGCAGGCCCAGCGGCTGGCCGCCTACCTGGTCAGCCCCGCCGCGCAGGAGTACTTCGCCGCCGAGACCTTCGAGTACCCGCTGGTCGAGTCGGTGCCGGCGAGCGACGGGCTGCCGCCGCTGGCGGACCTGCAGCCGCCGGATGTGGACCTGTCGCAGCTCAAGGATCTCGAGGCCACCCAGGAACTGCTGGTCGAGACCGGCCTGCTGACCAAGTGACGCGGTGCGGCTGACCGCCCGCGCCACCGGCCGCGCCCCGGCCGGGCTCGTGCTCGCCGCGGCCGCGGTCGTGGCGGCCACCCTGCTGCCGCTGGCGTATCTCGTCGAGCGCGCGCTGGAGCGCGGCGCCGGGTTCGTCGTCGCCGAGCTGTTCCAGCCCCGCACCGCCGCGCTCATCGGACGCTCGGCCGCACTGGTCGTGGTGGTCACCGCGGCCTGTGTGGTGCTCGGGGCGGGCCTGGCGCTGTTGCTGTGCCGCACCGACCTGCCCGGCCGGCGGGCGCTGGCGGTGGCGCTCACCCTGCCGCTGGCCGTGCCCAGCTACCTGCTGGCCTATCTGTGGGTGTCGCTGCTGCCGGGGCTGTCCGGGTTCTGGGGCGCGGCGCTGGTGCTCACCCTGGTCGGCTACCCGTTCGTGCTGCTGACCACGACCGCGGCGCTGTCCCGGGTCGATCCCGCCCAGGAGGAGGTGGCCCGCTCGCTCGGGATGGGCGCGCCGGCCGTGCTATGGCGGGTCACGCTGCGGCAGGCGCGCACCGCCGTCACCGCCGGGGCGCTGCTGGTGGCGCTGTACGTGCTCAGCGACTTCGGCGCGGTGGCGGCCATGCGCTACGAGGCGTTCACCTGGGTGATCTACGGCGCCTACCGGTCCGGCTTCAACCCGGCCCGCGCCGCGGTGCTGTCGCTGGTGCTGTTGGGGTTCGCGGTGCTGCTGGTGGCCGCGGAGGCGCGGGCCCGCGGCCGCATCGCCGCCCGGGTGGGCGGCGGCACCCCGCGCCCGGCGCCGCTGGGCCGGCTGGGCCGGTGGTGGCCGCTGGCCTGGCTGGCCCCGGCGGCGGTGCTGGCCGCCGCGCTGGTCGCCCCGGCCGCCGAGCTCGTCGGCTGGCTCCGGCTGGCCGGGGTGCGGCGCTGGGACGCCGGTGAACTCGTCGACGCGCTGATCGCGACGGTGTGGCTGTCGGCCGCCGCGGCGGTGGTGTGCACGGTCGCCGCGGTGCCGCTGGGGCTGCTCGCCGCCCGGTTCCGCAGCCGCACCACCCGGCTGTTGGAGGGGGCGAGCTACCTGGCCCACGGGCTGCCGGCGATCGTGGTCGGCATCGCCATGGTGTCGGTGGGGGTGCTGCTGCTGCGGCCGTTCTACCAGCGGGCCCCGCTGCTGGTGCTGGCCTACGCCGTGCTGCTGGTGCCGCTGGCGGTCGGCTCGGTGCGGTCGGCGATCGAGGCGGTGCCGGTGCGGCTGGAGGAGGTGGCCCGCTCGCTGGGCCGCTCCCCGGTGGCCGCATTCCGCACCGTCACCGCCCGCCGGGCCGCCCCCGGCATCGCGGCCGGGGCCGCCCTGGTGCTGCTGACCTGTATGAAGGAGCTCCCGGTGACGTTGTTGCTGCGTCCCACCGGCACCGACACGCTGGCCACCCGGCTGTGGACCTACAGCTCGGTCAGCGACTACGCCGCCGCCGCGCCGTACGCGGCGGCGCTGGTGCTGTTCGCCGCGCTGCCCACCGCCGTGCTGGGCCGCCAGAGCACCCGCGACGGGCAGGTGCGCAGTGACTGACGGCGTCGCGATCACCGGGCTGCACAAGGCCTTCGGGTCCCGGCCGGTGCTGCGCGGGGTGGACCTGGTGGTGCCGGCCGGCACCATCACCGCGGTGCTCGGCCCGTCCGGCTGCGGCAAGACCACCCTGCTGCGCATCATCGCCGGGTTCGACGACCCGGACACCGGTGAGGTGCGCATCGGCGGCCGGCCGGTGGCCGGGCCGGGCGGCTCGCTGCCGGCCCACCGCCGCCGGGTGGGGCTGATGCCGCAGGAGGGCGCGCTGTTCCCGCACCTGGACGTGGCCGGCAACGTCGCGTTCGGGCTGCCCCGCGCCGAGCGGGCCCGGGCCGACCGGGTGGTGCGGCACTGGCTGGCCATGGTCGGGCTGGAGGGCCTCGAACGGGCCCGCCCGCACCAGTTGTCCGGCGGGCAGCAGCAGCGGGTGGCGCTGGCCCGGGCGCTGGCCGCCCGGCCGGCGGTGCTGCTGCTCGACGAGCCGTTCGCCGCGCTGGACGCCGGGCTGCGGGAGCGGGTGCGCGAGGACATCGCCGCGGTGCTGCGGGCCACCGGCACCACCGCGGTGCTGGTCACCCACGACCAGGCCGAGGCGTTGTCGCTGGCCGACGAGGTGGCGCTGCTCATCGACGGCACCGTCGCCCAGGCCGGCCCGCCGGCCGACGTGTACCACCGGCCGGCCACCCTGGCCGCGGCCCGGTTCGTCGGCGCCACCGTGGAGTTCGCCGGCCGGGCACAGGCCGGGCAGGTCGAGTTCGCGCTGGGCCGGCACCGGGCCCGGCTGCCGGTGCCGGACGGCCCGGTCACCGTGGTGGTGCGGCCCGAGGAACTCGTGCCCGACGGCGGGTCGGTGCCCGCGACGGTCACCGCGGTGCGGTTCTACGGCGCCCGCTCGGCACTGCGGCTGCGGCTGGCCGACGGCACCGAACTCACCGCGACCGCGCCGGGGCGGTCCGCCCTCGCCGCCGGCGACCGGGTCGGGATCGGGCCGGTCGGCCCGGTGCTGGCCTACCCGTCACCAGCCGGTGGGTAGCGGGTGCCCCTCGGCGAACCCGGCGCCGGACTGCACCCCGAGCACCGCCTTCTCGTGCAGCTCCGGCAGGGTGCGGGCACCGACGTAGGTGCAGGCGCTGCGCACCCCGGAGGTGATGTGGTCGATGAGGTCCTCCACGCCGCCGCGGTCCGGGTCCAGCGCCATCTTCGAGGTGGAGATGCCCTCCTCGAACAGTGCCTTGCGGGCCCGGTCGTAGGGGCTGTCGCCGGCGGTGCGGGCGGCCACCGCCCGCTTGGAGGCCATCCCGTAGCTCTCCTTGTAGGGGTTGCCGTCGCGGTCGCGCAGCAGGTCGCCGGGGGACTCGTAGGTGCCGGCGAACCAGGACCCGATCATCACGTTGGACGCCCCGGCGGCCAGCGCCAGCGCCACGTCCCGGGGATGGCGCACCCCGCCGTCGGCCCATACGTGCGCTCCGAGTTCCTTTGCCGCGGCAGCACATTCGAGTACCGCGGAGAACTGCGGGCGGCCCACGCCGGTCATCATCCGGGTGGTGCACATCGCGCCCGGCCCGACGCCGACCTTGACGATGCCGGCACCGGCCTCGATCAGGTCGCGGGTGCCCTCGGCCGACACCACGTTGCCGGCCGCCAGCGGCAGGCCCAGCGACAGCTCCGCCACCGCCTCGACGGCGTCGAGCATCCGGGCCTGGTGCCCGTGGGCGGTGTCGATGACCAGCAGGTCGATCCCGGCCTCGGCCAGCGCCTCGGCCTTGGCGGCGACGTCGCCGTTGATGCCGATCGCCGCCGCGACGCGCAGCCGGCCCCGCGCGTCCACGGCCGGGGTGTAGATGCCGGCCCGCAGCGCCCCGGTGCGGGTGAGCACCCCGGCCAGCGTGCCGTCCGGGTGGGTCATCACCGCGACGTCGATCGGGGCGTGCTCGAGCAGGTCGAACACCTCGCGCGGATCGGTGCCCACCGGCGCGGTGACGAAGTCGGCGGTGGCCACCTCCCGCACCCGGGCGAACCGGTCCACCCCGGCGCAGCCGGCCTCGGTGACCAGCCCGACCGGGCGGCCGTCGGCGACCACCACCGCCGCGCCGTGGGCGCGTTTGTGGATGAGCGCCAGCGCGTCGGACACCGAGTCCTGCGGGTCCAGCGTCACCGGGGTGTCGACCACCAGGTCGCGGCTCTTGACGAACTCCACGGTGGCGCGCACCACCTCCACCGGCAGGTCCTGCGGCAGCACCACCAGTCCGCCGCGGCGGGCCACCGTCTCGGCCATCCGGCGGCCGGCCACCGCGGTCATGTTGGCCACCACGATCGGGATGGTGGTGCCCGAACCGTCCACCGTGGACAGGTCGACGTCGAACCGCGACGCCACCTCGGAGCGCTGCGGCACCAGGAAGACGTCGTTGTAGGTCAGGTCGAACGGCGGCAGGTGACCGTTGAGGAACCGCACCGGACCTCCTCCCGGATCAGGCCGGCACTTCGCGGCGGTCGCCGCTCCACAGGGTGTGGAACTTCCGGCCGGGTTCGGCGTCGACGCGGCCGTAGGTGTGCGCGCCGAAGTAGTCGCGCAGCCCCTGGATGAGCGCCGCCGGCAGCCGCTCGGTGCGCAGCGCGTCGTAGTAGGACAGCGCCGAGGCGAACCCGGGCACCGGTATGCCCAGCTCGGTGGCGGTGATCACGACCCGCCGCCAGCTGTCGATACCGGCCTCCACCGCGTCGCGGAAGTACGGCGCGGCCAGCAGCGTCGGCAGCGCCGGGTCGGCGTCGAAGGCCTCCTTGATCCGGTTGAGGAACTTGGCCCGGATGATGCAGCCGCCGCGCCAGATGGTGGCCAACGCGCCCGGGTCGATGTCCCAGCCGTACTCGGCGCTGCCGGCCTGGATCTGGTTGAAGCCCTGGGCGTAGGCGATGATCTTCGACGCGTACAGCGCCCGGCGGACGTCCTCGACGAACCGCGCGGTGTCGGTGGGCCGCGCGCCGAGGATGCCCGACGCCAGCCCGGCGGCGGCCCGGCGCTGGGCGACCGCGCCGGACAACGCCCGGGCGAACACGGCCTCGGCGATGCCGGTCACCGGCACCCCGAGGTCCAGCGCGGACTTGACGGTCCAGCGGCCGGTGCCCTTCTGCTCGGCCTCGTCGACGATCACGTCCACCAGCGGCTTACCGGTCCTGGCGTCGGTCTGGCGCAGCACCTCGGCGGTGATCTCGACCAGGAAGCTGTCCAGTTCGCCGGCGTTCCAGTCGGTGAACACGTCGGCGATCTGGCCGGCGGTCATCCCGAGCCCGTCGCGCAGCAGCTGGTAGGCCTCGCCGATGAGCTGCATGTCGGAGTACTCGATGCCGTTGTGCACCATCTTGACGAAGTGCCCGGCGCCGTCCGGGCCGATGTGGGTGCAGCACGGCACCCCGTCGACGTGGGCGGAGATGGTCTCCAACAGCTCGCCCAGCGCGGCGTAGGACTCCTTGGGGCCGCCGGGCATGATGGCCGGCCCGTTCAGCGCGCCCTCCTCGCCGCCGGAGATGCCGGCGCCGACGAAGTGCAGCCCGCGCTCGGCGAGTTCGCGCTCGCGGCGGATGGTGTCGGTGTAGAGCGCGTTGCCGCCGTCGATGATGATGTCGCCGGGCTCCATCGCGTCGGCGAGCTCGCGGATCACCGCGTCGGTGGCCGCCCCGGCCTTGACCATGATCAACACCCGGCGCGGCCGCTCGAGCGCGTCGAGGAACTCCCGGATGGTCTCGGTGCGGATGAAGTTGCCCTCGTGGCCGTGCTCGGCGATCAGCGCGTCGGTCTTGGCGACGGTGCGGTTGTGCAGCGCCACGGTGTAGCCGTGCCGGGCGAAGTTGCGGGCGATGTTGGAGCCCATCACCGCCAGGCCGGTCACCCCGATCTGGGCCTTGGTGCTGCCCGGGTTCGTGCCGGCCCGGTTCGACGCAGCGGTTTCGGAAGTGCTCATCGCAACCTTTCGTCTTCACGCGGGTGCGACGCCGGTCGCATCCCCGTCGAGTCCCCGGGTGAGCCTATCGGCGGGGTCAGGTGAAGAACAGCCGGTGCAACTCGGTGAGCCACGGCACGGCGACCGCGACCGTCGGCACCACCAGCACCGCGGCGGCGGCGAGATAGGCCGCCGCGGCCAGCAGCGGGCTGTTCGGCTCGTCGGCCAGGCGGCGCACCCGCACCAGCGTGGTCGGCCCGCCGGCGGCCAGTGCCCCCTTCGGGGTGGGACCGGCCGCGCAGGTCACCAGGGCGCGGGCCAGGGGAGTGGGTCCGGTGACGCGGCGGGCGCTGTCGTCGGCGAGCGCCTCGATGAGCAGCCGCACCGCGTCCAGCGCGCTGCGGCTGCGCACGAACCGCGGGAACGCCGCGTGCACCGCGGCGAACATCTCCAGCACCAGGTCGTGGCGGGCGCGCAGGTGGGCGCGCTCGTGGGTGAGGATGGCGGCCATCTCGTCGGCGCCGAGCGCGTCGAAGGTGCCCTCGCTGACCACCACCCGGCTGCGCAGGCCGGGCAGGCAGTAGGCCAGCGGCTCGGGCCGGTCCAGCACCCGCAGGTGGCCCCGGCCCGGGGTGCCGACCAGATCGACGATCATCCGGTGCTGGGCCCGGCGCCGCCGGGTGGCCACCGCCACCCGCACCACCGAGACGATCAGCCGGGCGCCGATGAACAGCGTCGCGGCGAACACCGCGACGTAGGCCGACCACAGCGGCCAGCCCAGGGTGTCGATCTCGCTGATGATGTTGCCGGTCGGACGGCCGTCCGGACCGGGCTGGAACAACCGGCTGGCGATGGCCAGGCCCGCGGAGAACGCCGACAGCACCGCCGCCAGCGCGATGGACTGCCACAGCACGATCGCCGCGCGCGGGGCCCGCAACGGCCACTTCGCCCGCGCCAGCATCGCCGGCACCGGGGCGACGAGCAGCAGCGCGAGGATCGTGAAGGCCAGCGCGGACACCCCGACAGTGTCCCTCAGGCGGTTGCCGAACCGCCAGGGCCCATGGTCACACGTTGCTGCTTGGCCTCCAGCTCGGCCAGCGCGCGCCGCAGCGCGGCGGCCTCGTCCGCGCCCACCCGCTCGACGAAGTGCACCAGCGCGGCCTGCCGGCTGTCGAAGTCGGAGGCCTGGTCGAGCGCATCGACCATGAGGCCGGCGACCAGTTCGTCGCGGCCGTGGGTGGGGGCGTAGCGGTGGGCGCGGTCGTCGCGGTGCTGCACCACGAGGTTCTTCTTCGCCAGCCGCTGCAGGACGGTCATGATCGTGGTGTACGCCAGTTCCCGACGAGCCGACAGTGCCTCGTGCACCTGGCGCACCGTTTGCGGTTCACCGGCCGCCCAGAGGTGGTCCATCACCTCGCGTTCCAGGTCGCCTAGACGGGTCAACTTGGCCATCTTCCAATCACTCTCTCGCAATAAGGTCCAGCGTACTACCTGGCGTCGTATCAGCTCACCCTGTCCAACGTCCGAACCCGCTCGGCGCGTTCCTGGACCGGCTCGAATCGATGTGAGTCCGGCCACATGCGCTGGCCCCGGGCCGGGGCGTCACTATAGTAAGGCTAACCTAAGTGACGTTCCGGGGGAGGTTGCCCATGACCGTTGTGATCGACGACCCGCTCATCACCGGGATGGCGATCCGGCGCCGGCTGCCGCTGCACGACTCCGCCCAGCGGCTGCGGGAGCTGTGTCCGGAGGCGCCGCGGGTCTACGGGGTCGCGGTCATGGCGGACGTGTACCGGCGGCGGTGGTGGCCGCTGCGCGAGGCGCTCACCGCCGACCGGCTGCGCACCATGTACGAGGCGGCTGTCGCCGAGACCGGCAATCCCGCCGCGGTCGCCCAGCAGCTCGCCGCCACCCTGGCGCACGCCGTGGTCGGGCGGGTGGTGCCGCTGCTGGCGCTGGAGGGCCGGGCCTGGGACACCGGACTGGAGAACCTCTGGGTGCACGTCGACTCCGAGGGCGCGGTCGACTGGGTCGGCGTCGAGGACCCGGTGGTGCGGGCGCTGCCGGACGACCCGTGCGTCGCCGGCCGGCGTCACGGGGTGGTCAACGCCGCCCGCGACGGCATCGTGACGCTGCCCAGCGAGGCTGCGCTGGCCACCTGGGTCGCCCACCGCAGCCACCGCACCCTGGCCCCGCTGTTCGCCCGGCTGGAGCGGCTGTGCGGCGGGGCGATGAGCACCGCTTCGATGTGGCACCTCGTCGGCACCACGGTGGTCGGGGCGGTCACCCAGGTGACGCTGCTGGCCGGGACCGGTGAGCTGGTCGGCATGCGGCGCGGCCAGGCGGTGCTGGACGCGTTCGTCGCGTTCGGGCTGCCGGTGCGCGGGACCACCCGCCCGGCCGCCCGGGTGCTGCTCAACTGAACCGAGCCAACCGGACCGGGTCCGGGTCCTGAGGGCTGCAGTGACCCGCCGGTCCACCCGGGTCGGGCCCCGCGTCGCCACGGCGCGGGGCCCGACCGTTTTCCCCCGCCGGCGCCGGGGGTCTATACATGTGGGGTGACCATCGACGACGCCGAACTGAGCCGGGGGCTCGACAAGCACCTCGGGCTGACCTACCACGAGATGAGCGCCGACGGGACCAGGGCCACCCTGCCGGTCGCCGACCATCTGCTGCAACCGTTCGGGCTGGTGCACGGCGGGGTGTACGCCGCCGTCGCCGAGAGTCTGGCCAGCGTCTCCGGCCACCTGTGGCTGGCCGAGCACGGCGGCGGCAGCGTCGTCGGCGTGAACAACAACACCGACTTCCTGCGCGCCACCCGCGCCGGGGTGCTCACCGCGGTCTCCACCCCGGTGCACCGCGGCCGCCGTCAGCAGCTGTGGCAGATCGACATCACCGACGACGACGGCCGGCTGGTGGCGCGTTCGCAGGTGCGGCTGCAGAACCTGCCGCCGCAGTGACCCGGGCCCGGGCGGACGCGCTGCGGAGTCGCCGCAGTCGTGACAGGATGCGTTGCCGTGCGACTGACCCCGCATGAACAGGAGCGGCTGCTCATCTCCTACGCCGCCGAGCTGGCCCGGCGCCGGCGGGCGCGCGGGCTGCGGCTCAACCATCCCGAGGCGGTGGCGGTGATCACCGACCACCTGCTCGAGGGGGCCCGCGACGGCCGCACCGTCGCCGAGCTCATGGTCAGCGGCCGCGAGGTGCTCACCCGCGACGACGTCATGGAGGGCGTGCCGGAGATGCTCGAGGAGGTCCAGGTGGAGGCCACCTTCCCGGACGGCACCAAGCTCGTCACCGTCCACCACCCGATCCGGTGAGCGGCCCGGTGATCCCCGGCGAGATCCGCTACGCCGACGGCACGATCGAGCTCAACGCCGGCGCGCCGCGGCTGGTCCTCGACATCGTCAACACCGGCGACCGGCCGGTGCAGGTGGGCAGCCATGTGCACCTGCCGCAGGCCAACGCCGCGCTGGACTTCGACCGCGCCGCCGCCCACGGCTACCGGCTCGACATCCCGGCCGGCACCGCGGTGCGCTTCGAACCCGGTGTGGCCCAGCGGGTCTCGCTGGTGCCGCTGCGCGGTACCCGCGAGGTGCACGGACTGTCGCAGCACCCGCCCGGCCGATTGGACGCGCAATGACCGGACTCGACCGCGCCCGCTACGGGGCGCTGTTCGGCCCCACCACCGGCGACCGGATCCGGCTGGCCGACACCGACCTGTTCATCGAGATCACCGAGGACCGCAGCGGCGGGCCGGGGCTTGCCGGCGACGAGGCGGTGTTCGGCGGCGGCAAGGTGCTGCGCGAGTCGATGGGGCAGGGCCGCGCCACCCGCGCCGAGGGCGCCCCCGACACCGTCATCACCGGCGCGGTGATCGTCGACCACTGGGGCATCGTCAAGGCCGACATCGGCATCCGCGACGGCCGCATCGTGGCGATCGGCAAGGCCGGCAACCCCGACATCATGGACGGGGTGCACCCCGACCTGGTGGTCGGGCCGTCGACGGAGATCATCGCCGGCAACGGGCGCATCGTCACCGCCGGCGGGGTGGACTGCCACGTGCACCTGATCTGCCCGCAGCTGGCCGACGAGGCGCTCTCCGGCGGCATCACCACGATCATCGGCGGCGGCACCGGGCCGGCCGAGGGCACCAAGGCCACCACGGTCACCCCGGGGGCCTGGCACCTGGCCCGCATGCTCGAGGCCCTGGACGGCTGGCCGCTCAACGTGGCACTGCTGGGCAAGGGCAACACGGTCAGCGCCGAGGGGCTGTGGGAGCAGCTGCGCGGCGGCGCCTCGGGATTCAAGCTGCACGAGGACTGGGGCACCACCCCGGCGGCGATCGACGCCTGCCTGACCGTGTGCGACGCGGCCGGGGTGCAGGTCGCCATCCACACCGACACCCTCAACGAGCTGGGCTTCGTGGAGGACACCCTGGCCGCCATCGCCGGCCGGTCCATCCACGCCTACCACACCGAGGGCGCCGGCGGCGGCCACGCCCCGGACATCATCACCGTGGCGAGCCACCCCAACGTGCTGCCCAGCTCCACCAACCCGACCCGGCCGCACACCGTCAACACCCTCGACGAGCACCTCGACATGCTCATGGTGTGCCACCACCTCAACCCGAGCGTGCCCGAGGACCTCGCCTTCGCCGAGAGCCGGATCCGGCCGTCCACCATCGCCGCCGAGGACCTGCTGCACGACCTCGGCGCGATCTCGATGATCGGCAGCGACTCGCAGGCCATGGGCCGCATCGGCGAGGTGGTGATCCGCACCTGGCAGACCGCGCACGTGATGAAACGCCGCCGCGGCGCGCTGCCGGGCGACGGCCCGGCCGACAACAACCGGGTGCGCCGCTACGTCGCCAAGTACACGATCTGCCCGGCCGTCGCGCACGGCCTGGACCACGAGGTCGGCTCGGTGGAGGTGGGCAAGCTCGCCGACCTGGTGCTGTGGGAGCCGAAGTTCTTCGGGGTGCGCCCGCACCTGGTGCTCAAGGGCGGCATGATCGCCTGGGCCGCGATGGGCGACGCCAACGCCTCCATCCCGACCCCGCAGCCGGTGCTGCCGCGGCCGATGTTCGGCGCCGCCCCGGCCGCCGCGGCCGCCACCTCGGTGCACTTCGTCGCCCCGCAGGCGATCGAGGACGGCCTGCCCGGCCGGCTCGACGTGCGGCGGAAGCTGGTGGCGGTCAAGGACGTCCGCCGGGTGGGCAAGGCGGACATGCCGCTCAACGACGCCACCCCGCGCATCGAGGTCGACCCGGACACCTTCACCGTGCGCATCGACGGCGAGGTCTGGGCCGAGCAGCCGGCCACCGAACTGCCCATGGCGCAACGGTATTTCCTGTTCTGATGCTGGCCACCCTGCTCGGCCTCGCCGACTCCCGCCTGCCGGTGGGCGGGCACGTGCACTCCGGCGGGGTAGAGGAGGCCGTCACCGCCGGACTGGTGCGGGACCTGCCCACGCTGGAGGCGTTCCTGCGCCGCCGGATCCGCACCGCCGGCCTGGTCGGCGCGTCGCTGGCCGCCGCCGTGCACGCCGGGCGGCTCACGGTCGCCCAGGGCGAGGCCGAGACCGACGCCCGCACCCCGTCCCCGGCGGCGCGGGCCGCCTCCCGCGCCCAGGGCCGGGGGCTGCTGCGACTGGCCGGCCGGGTGTGGCCGGACGCCGACTGGGCCGAGCTGGGGCCCACCCCGCACCTGCCGGTGGTGGCCGGCCGGGTCGGGGCGGCGAGCGGGCTGAGCCCGCGGCACACCGCGCTGCACCTCGTCTACACCACCATGACCAACTCGGCCACCGCCGCGCAGCGGCTGCTGGCGCTGGATCCCGGCGACGTCGCCGCGGTCACCTTCGCGCTGGCACCGCTGTGCGACGAGGTCGCCGCGGCGGCCGGCGCCGGCCCGGCCGACCTGTCCGACCCGCTGCTCGACGAGCTCGCCGAACGCCACGCCCGCCGCGAGCGGCCCCTGTTCGTCTCCTGAAAGGACCGTCATGCCACCGCATCTCATCGACGGCGCCGAGCACGGCCCGCACCACGAGCGGCCCCGGCGCACCCGCCGGCCGGGCGAGCCGCTGCGCATCGGGGTGGGCGGGCCGGTCGGCTCCGGCAAGACCGCCCTGGTCGCCGCGCTGTGCCGGCAGCTGCGCGACGAGCTGTCGCTGGCGGTGCTGACCAACGACATCTACACCACCGAGGACGCCGACTTCCTGCGCCGGCACGCGGTGCTGCCCGACGAGCGCATTGCGGCGGTGCAGACCGGCGGCTGCCCGCACACCGCCATCCG
The DNA here is from genome assembly GCF_937941905.1 of uncultured Mycolicibacterium sp. GTDB lineage: Bacteria > Actinomycetota > Actinomycetes > Mycobacteriales > Mycobacteriaceae > Mycobacterium. The sequence goes on from NZ_CALDGS010000068.1 coordinate 25,725, forward strand.
CGACGACATCACCGCCAACCTCGACGCCATCGACGATCTGATCGCCGCCAACCCGGGGCTGGACCTGATCCTGGTGGAGTCCGGCGGCGACAACCTCACCGCCACCTTCTCCACCGGTCTGGTCGACACCCAGATCTTCGTCGTCGACGTGGCCGGCGGCGACAAGGTGCCGCGCAAGGGCGGCCCGGGCGTGACGTTCTCGGACCTGCTGGTGGTCAACAAGACCGACCTGGCCCCACTGGTCGGCGCCGATCTGGACGTGATGCGCCGCGACGCCGCGGCGGTGCGCGGGCAGCGGCCCACCGTGCTCGTCTCGCTCACCGAGGACCCGACCGCCGGGCCGGTGCTGGCCTGGGTGCGCGAACAGGTGCGGGTGCACGCCGGCTGATGCACTCCGAGCTGCTGATCGTGGCGGGCCCGGACCGCGCGCCGCGCATCGAGGCGACCGGCGCGCTGGCCGCCCGCCGCACCGATCCGCACACCGTGCACCTGGTCTCGGCGGCGGCCACCCCGCTGGGCGGGGACACCACCCGGGTTCGCATCGTGGTCGAGGCGGGGGCGCGGCTGCGGGTGCGCAGCGTGGCCGCCGCGGTGGTGCTGCCCGGTGCGGCCACCGCCGAATCCCGCTCCTGCTGGGACATCAGGGTGGCCGGCGAGCTCGACCTGGACCCGGAACCGACCGTGGTGGCCGCCGCCGCCCGGCATCTCAGCAGCACCCGGGTGCGGCTGACGGCCACTGCCCGGGTGCGGCTGCGCGAACGCGTGCAGATCGGCAGATCCGGTGAGGGCCAGGGGTTCTGGTCCGGCGCGCTGCACGCCGACGTGGACGGCGCCCCGCTGTTGCGGCACCGGCTCGAACTCGGCGCCGGGGCGGTCGCCGACGATGTGCTCGGTGCCCCGCGGGCCTGCGTGAGCGAACTGCGCTACCCCGAAACCGATTGCCGGGAGCCGGAATTCCCCAGCGGCGGGGTGGTGCTGGCGCTGGCCGGCGGCGGCTGCCTGGCCACCTGGCAGGGCGCCCGCCTGTAGCGGTTCAGCCCGTGGCGGCGCGCTCGGCGGGGTCCGTGTCGACCTTGGCCTTGACCTCGTCGAGGTGGCCCTCCTTGACCGCCGCGGCGATCTCCTGCAGCTCCTCGATGCGGGTGCGGGCGTAGGCCTGCTGCTCGGTGATGGTCAGCTGGCCGCGCCGGGTGCTCAGGAACGTCGAGGTCCAGGTGATGAACGTGATCAACCGGGTGCGGAACCCGACCAGGTAGATCAGGTGCAGCACCAGCCAGGCCACCCAGGCGATGAACCCGCCGAACTCCAGCGGGCCCACCTTGGCCACCGCGCTGAACCGCGACACCGTCGCCATCGAGCCCTTGTCGAAGTACTTGAACGGCTCCCGCGACGCCGGGTCGGTCTGCGCCGGGTCCTGGCCCTTGGCCACCTCGCGCTTGATGGTCTTCGCGGCGTAGCGGCCGCCCTGGATCGCGCCCTGCGCCTGGCCGGGCACGCCCTCGACGTAGGCCATGTCGCCGACGACGAACACGTTCGGATGCCCCGGGATGGTCAGGTCGGGCAGCACCTTGACCCGGCCGGCCCGGTCGAGTTCCACGCCGCACTGCTCGGCGAGATCCTTGCCCAGCGGGCTGGCCGACACGCCGGCCGACCACACCTTGCAGGCCGACTCGATGCGCCGCAGCGAGCCGTCCTTGTCCTTGACGGTGATGCCGTTGCGGTCCACGTCGACGACCATGGCGCCGAGCTGGATCTCCACGCCGAGCTCCTCGAGCCGGGCCTGCGCCTTCCTGCCCAGCTTCTCGCCCATCGGCGGCAGCACCGCCGGGGCGGCGTCGAGCAGGATCACCCGCGCCTTGGTGGAGTCGATGTTGCGGAACGTGCCCTTGAGCGTGTGCCGGGCCAGTTCGGCGATCTGCCCGGCCATCTCCACGCCGGTCGGGCCGGCGCCCACCACGGTGAAGGTGAGCAGCTTCTCGATCCGCTTGGGGTCGCCGGACCGCTCGGCCTGTTCGAACGCGCCGAGGATGCGCGCCCGCAGCTCCAGGGCGTCGTCGATGGACTTCATGCCGGGGGCGAACTCGGCGAAGTGGTCGTTGCCGAAGTAGGACTGTCCGGCGCCGGCCGCCACGATCAGGCTGTCGTACGGGGTGGAGTAGGTGTGCCCGAGCAGCACCGACTCCACCCGCCGGTTCTCCAGGTCGATGTGGGTGACGTCGCCGAGCAGCACCTGCACGTTGCGCTGCCGGCGCAGGATGACCCGGGTGGCCGGGGCGATCTCGCCCTCCGAGATGATCCCGGTGGCGACCTGGTACAGCAGCGGCTGGAACAGGTGGTGGGTGGTGCGCGCGATCAGCTTGACGTCGACATCGGCGCGTTTCAGGGCCTTGGCGGCGTTCAGACCGCCGAAGCCGGACCCGATGATGACGACCTTGTGCCGATCCGAGCTGGTGGCACCGGGATGACTCACTTCAATGCTCCTCGACGGGCGACGCGATCTGTGTGGCGAACGCTGTACCGATTAACTTAGTACCCCCGGCGCGGCCTTTCCTCACGACGGTGGGGTATGGCCTATACCACGTTGCGGCGGTCACACCCCGCCGCCGACCAGCGGTCGCAGCGCGGCGGCCAGTGCGGTGATGTGCCCGGGCTGATACCCCTGCAGGCTGGTCGGCAGGTTCAGCACCACGCCGTCCACGCCGGCGTCGAGCACCTTGGTCTTGAGCTGCTCGGCGATCCGCTCGGCGCTGCCCACGATCATCCGGCCGCGCAGGTCCTCCGGCAGCATGTCCTCGGTGAGGTTGTCGTCGACCATCACCGTCACCAGCGTGCTGGTCTCCAGGGTGGCCGGGTCCCGGCCGATCTCCTCGCAGCAGCGGCGCACCACGTCGACCTTGCCGCGCAGCGCGTCGAACCCCGCGATCAGGTTGAGGTGGTCGAACATGCGGGCGGCCAGCGGGATGGTCTTCTTCTCCCCGCTGCCGCCGATGAGCAGCGGGATGCGGTCGCGGAACCGCGGCTCGGCGGTGGCGTTCTCCACCCGGTAGTAGCTGCCGGAGAAGGTGGCCTTGCGGCCCTCGATCATCGGCACGATGATCTCCAGCGCCTCGTAGAGCTTGTTGAACCGGTCGGTGAAGGTGCCGAACTCGAAGCCGAGCTCCTTGTGCTCCAACTCGAACCAGCCGGTGCCGATGCCCAGCACCGCGCGGCCCTGGCTCATCACGTCCAGCGTGGTGATCGCCTTGGCCAGCAGCGTGGGGTTGCGGTAGGTGTTGCCGGTGACCAGCGTGCCCAGCTGCACCCGCTCGGTGGCCACCGCCAGCCCGCCCAGCGCGGTGTAGGCCTCCAGCATCGGCTGGTAGGGGTCGCCGAGCATGGGCAGCTGGTAGAAGTGGTCCATCACGAACACCGCGTCGAAGCCGGCCCGGTCGGCCTCCTCGGCCTGGGCGATCACGGTGGGGTAGAGCTCGGCGACGCCGGTGCCGTAGCTGAAGTTGGGGATCTGCAGTGCGAGTCGTATCACTCCGACCAGCCTAGTGCGACCCGGGTCACAGTGTCGGGTCGGGGTCAGCGCAGGTACGCCGGGACCCCGCGGCTGACGTGCAGCGTCTGGCCGTTGATGTGGCGGGCGGCCGGGGTGGTGATGAACAGCGCGGTGCGGGCGATCTCCTCGGCCACCGTGCGCGGCTCCGGCAGCAGCCCGTCGTAGCCGGGCTCGAAGGTGTTGCCGGCGGCGACCAGGTTGATGGTGATGCCGCGGGTGCCGTAGTAGGTGGCCTGCCCGGCGGTCCAGTCGGCCAGGGCGGCCTTGATCGCCGCGCCGGCGGTGCCGGCCTTCGGCTGGTCCGGCAGCACATTGACGATCGAGCCGCCGGAGCGGATGTGGTCGCCGGCGATGTGCACGGTCAGCACCGCCGAGAGCACCACGGCGTCCAGCGCGGCCCGCCAGCCGGCGGCCAGCTCAGCCGGGGTCGCGGTGCGGGGGTCGACCGGCTCCGGCAGCACCGGCACGTTCACCACGGTGTCGAGGTGGTGCGGCAGCCGCGGGCGGGCGGCCTCCACCGAGGCCGGATTGGTGTTGTCGAACTCGAGCGCCTCGGCGTCGAGCTCCTTGGCCGCCACCTCCAGCTCGGCGCGCCGGGCGCCGGCGAGGACGACGGTGTGCCCGGCGTCGCGGAAGGCGGTGGCGATGGTGCGCCCCAGATCGGTGTCGCCGCCGGTGACCAACACGTCCATGGCCGGAAACCTCCTCGTGTCCACCGGCGCGAGCCGCCGGGATCTCCGGGTGCCGGGTGGACCTGTCACCGCATGTTACTGGACGGTAGCTATGTTCCGGAAAACGGCGCGCGGCGGGTGACTAGGGTCGGGTGCCGTGCGGCGGACGGCGGCGGTGGTCGTGGCGGTGTGTGCGGCGGTGGGGCCGGTGGTGGCCGGGTGCGGCGGCGCCGGTGACGGGGGCGACGGGGCGGAGCGGTTGACCGTGTACGCCGCGGCCTCGCTGCGCGGGCCGTTCACCGAACTCGGCCGGCGGTTCGAGGCCGATCACCCGGGCCTCACCGTCGATCTCGTCTTCGCCGGCTCCGCCGACCTGGTCGCCCAGCTGACCGAGGGCGCGGTCGCCGACGTGCTGGCCACCGCCGACACCGCCACCATGGACCGCGCCGGCGCGGCGGGGCTGCTGGAGACCGAGCCGGTGGACTTCGCCACCAACGTGCCGACGGTCGTCACCGCCCCGGGCAACCCGCGCGGGGTGGGCTCGTTCGCCGACCTGGCCCGGCCGGACCTGCAGGTGGTGGTGTGCGCCCCGCAGGTGCCGTGCGGGGTGGCCACCGCGCGGCTCGAGGAGCTCGCCGGCGTGCGGCTGCGGCCGGTGAGCGAGGAGTCCTCGGTCACCGATGTGCTCAACAAGGTGACCACCGGGCAGGCCGACGCCGGGGTCGTCTACGCCACCGACGCCCGCGCCGCCGGGGACCGCGTCACCGCGGTGCCGGTCCCGCAGGCGGCCCAGGTGCCCGTCGACTACCCGATCGCGGTGCTGACCCGCGCGGTGCACCTCGACGCCGCGCACGCGTTCGTCGACCTGGTGACCGGGCCGACGGGGCGGCGGGTGCTGTCGGCGGCGGGCTTCGGCGCGCCACAATGACCCCACCATGAACGCGCCCCTGCCCCGGTGGATCCACCTGCCCGCCGCCGTCGGGGCGCTGTTCCTGCTCGTCCCGCTGGTCTCGGTGGCCGCGCGGGTGGACTGGCCCCGGTTCTGGTCGCTGCTCGGCAGCGAGTCGTCGCTGGCCGCGTTGCGACTGAGCGTGCAGACCGCCACCGCCAGCACGCTGCTGTGCGTGCTGCTGGGGGTGCCGATGGCGCTGGTGCTGGCCCGCAGCGACGGCCGCCTGGCGCGGCTGGGCCGGTCGCTGGTGCTGGTGCCGCTGGTGCTGCCGCCGGTGGTGGGCGGCCTGGCGCTGCTGTACGCCTTCGGTCGGATGGGCCTGGTCGGCCGCTCCCTGGACGCCGCCGGCGTCCAGATCGCCTTCACCACCACCGCGGTGGTGCTGGCCCAGACCTTCGTGTCGCTGCCGTTCCTGGTCGTCGCCCTGGAGGGGGCGGCCCGCACCCGCGGCACCGACCACGAGGTGGTGGCCGCCACCCTGGGGGCGCGGCCGACCGCGGTGTTCGGCCGGGTGACGCTGCCACTGCTGGCGCCCGGGCTGGCCGGCGGGGCGGTGCTGGCGTTCGCCCGCGCGCTCGGCGAGTTCGGCGCGACGCTGACCTTCGCCGGCTCGCGCCAGGGCGTCACCCGCACCCTGCCGCTGGAGATCTACCTGCAGCGCGAGGCCGACCCACAGGCCGCGGTGGCGCTGTCGCTGCTGCTCGTGGTGGTGGCCGCGGTGGTGGTGCTCGGGCTGGGGTCCCGCTGGTTGCGCGCGGGCGGGCGGCCGTGACCGGCCTGCACGTGCGCGCCGCGGTCGCCGCCCGCGGCCTGGCCGTCGAGTTCGACGTCGGCCCCGGCGAGGTGCTGGCCCTGCTCGGCCCGAACGGGGCCGGCAAGTCGACCACCCTGCACGTGGTGGCCGGACTGCTGCGCCCCGACGACGGGCTGGTGCGGGTGGGGCAGCGGGTGCTCACCGACACCCGGGCCGGGATCGCGGTGCCCACCCACGCCCGCCGGGTCGGGCTGCTGCTGCAGGACCCGCTGCTGTTCCCGCATCTGCGGGTGGCCGCCAATGTCGCGTTCGGGCTGCGCGGGCCGCGCCGCCGGCGCGCCGCCGCGGCGCGCGACTGGCTGGCCGAGGTGGGCGCGGCCGACCTGGCCGACCGGCTGCCTCGGCAGCTCTCCGGCGGGCAGGCGCAGCGGGTGGCGCTGGCGCGGGCGCTGGCCGCCGAGCCCGAGGTGCTGCTGCTCGACGAGCCGCTGGCCGGGCTCGACGTGGCCGCCGCCGGCGCGGTGCGCACGCTGCTGCGCCGGGTGCTCACCCGCGGCGGGCGGCCCGCGGTGCTGGTCACCCACGACCTGCTCGACGTGCTCACCCTGGCCGACCGGGTGGCCGTGCTCGAGGGCGGCCGGATCGTCGAGGCCGGCCCGGCCGCGGCCCTGCTGGCCGCCCCACGCAGCGCGTTCGGCGCCCGGCTGGCCGGGGTGAACCTGGTGCGCGGCACCGTCGACGCCACCGGTGTGCTGATCACCGCGTGGGGCCAGCGCTGGTACGGCGCCGCGGCCGCGCCGCCCGGACCGGCGGTGGCGGTGTTCTCCCCGGCGGCGGTGGCGGTCTACCGCAACCCGCCGCAGGGCAGCCCGCGCAACACCGTCGCGGTGACCGTCGCCGAGATCGACGGGCGGGAACCGGCGGTGCGGCTGCGCGCGGCCGAACAGCCCGACGGCGCCCCCGGGCTGGCCGCCGACATCACCGCCGAGTCGGCCGCCGCGCTGCGCGTCACCCCCGGCGACCGGGTGTACTTCACCGTCAAGGCCCAGGAGGTGGCGCTGCACCCGGCACCGGCCAGCAATCCGTGACGGCGGTGGAAAGCTGGGCGGTGGATCCTCGCAGCAACGTAACAGTTGTGAAGAATGTGTCAGCTGCGTACTTGCGTCGCGGCCGTGACACGGTAGGTTTTCTGCTCATGGAGCAGCCGGACGCTATCGACTCACGTCGCAGGAGGCCGTTGACGTCGCTCGCGGCGGTCGCGTTCACCGGTGCCGCCGCCCTGGCGCTGTCGCTGCCGGGCGTGGCGTACGCGCAGCCGGATCCGACGCCGCCGCCCGCCCCGCCGGGCAACGCGGCGCCCCCGGCCGACCCGAACGCCGCCCCGCCGGCGGCCCCGGTGCCGGCCGACCCGAACGCGCCCGCCGATCCGAACGCGGCGCCGGTGCCCGAGCCCGAGCCCGGTCGCGTCGACAACGCCGCCGGCGGGTTCAGCTACGTGGTGCCCGAGGGATGGCAGGTCTCCGACCAGACCCAGCTGTCCTACGGCCAGGCGCTGCTCACCAAGGTGCCGCCGGCCGGTGCGCAGCAGCCGCCGAACGACACCAGCATCCTGCTCGGCCGACTCGACCTGAAGCTGTTCGCCGGCGCCGAGCCGGACAACACCAAGGCGGCGGTCCGGCTGGCCTCGGACATGGGTGAGTTCTTCATGCCGTTCCCGGGCACCCGGATCAACCAGGAGACCGTCGCGCTCAACGCCGGCGGGCTGCCGGGCGCGGCCAGTTTCTACGAGGTGAAGTTCACCGACGCGAACAAGCCCAACGGCCAGATCTGGGCCGGCGTGGTGGGCAACCCGGTCGCGCCGGGCACCCCGCGCGGACAGCGCACCCCGGAGCGGTGGTTCGTGGTCTGGCTCGGCTCGGCCAACAACCCGGTCGACAAGGCGGCCGCCGCCGCGCTGGCCGAGTCCATCCGGCCGTGGAGCCCGCCGCCGCCCCCGCCGGCCGATCCGGCCGCCCCGGCCGATCCCAACGCCCCGGCACCGGACCCGAACGCGCCGCCGGCCCGGCCGGGGGTGGGGGTGCCGGTTCCGGTGACCGACGTGCCGCCGGAGATGGTGGCGCACGCCTGACGGCCGCGGCTTCGCCCGCCCCCGTCGCTGCCGGTGCGCGACGATAGCGGTATGACTGCTGCCACGATGACGGCCTGGCGGGTCCGGGAACCCGGCCCGATCGCGACCCGCCCGGTGGAGCGTGTCCGCGTCCCGGTGCCCGAACCCGGCCCGGGCGAGTTGTTGGTGGCGGTGCGCGCCTGCGGGGTCTGCCGCACCGATCTGCACGTCGCCGAGGGGGACCTGCAGGTGCACCGCCCGCACGTCGTGCCCGGCCACGAGGTGGTCGGCGAGGTCGTCGCGCTCGGCGCGGGCGCCGAGGGCTTCCGCCCCGGAGACCGGGTGGGCATCCCCTGGCTGCGGCATACCTGCGGGCGGTGCCACTACTGCCGGCGTGGCCGGGAGAACCTGTGCCCGGAGTCACGCTACACCGGTTGGGACGCCGACGGCGGCTACGCCGAGTACGCCACCGTGCCCGCGGCCTACGCGCTGCGGCTGCCGGACGGCTACTCCGACACCGAGCTCGCCCCGCTGCTGTGCGCCGGCATCATCGGCTACCGCGCCCTGCTGCGGGCCGACCTGCCGGAGGGTGGCCGGCTGGGCATCTACGGGTTCGGCGGCAGCGCCCACATCACCGCGCAGGTGGCGCTGGCCCAGGGGGCGGAGGTGCACGTGATGACCCGCGGGGCGGCCGCCCGCGAGCTCGCGCTGGCGCTGGGCGCGGCCTCCGCGCAGGGGGCGGCCGACCGGCCGCCGGTACCGCTGGACGCGGCGATCCTGTTCGCCCCGGTCGGCGACCTGGTGCTGCCGGCGCTGGAGGCGCTGGACCGCGGCGGCACGCTGTCCATCGCCGGCATCCACCTGTCCGACATCCCGGTGCTCAACTACCAGCGGCACCTGTTCCAGGAACGCCAGCTGCGGTCGGTGACCGCCAACACCCGCGAGGACGCCCGGGCGTTCCTGGAGTTCGCCGGCCGGCACCGCATCGAGGTGACCACGCCGGAGTACCCGCTCGAACGCGCCGACGCGGCGCTGGCCGATCTGGCCGAGGGGCGGATCGCCGGCGCGGCGGTGCTGGTGCCCCAGCGGTGAGCGGGCCGGTCAGAGGGCGGCCAGGGCGGCGCCGAGCCGGCCGGCGAGGTCGCCGCGGCCGTCGCGGTTCAGCGGTCCGGCGCCGTCGGCCAGGATCCGGCGCAGCCGCGCCATGCCGCGCACCCCGACCGGGTGCGGCGCCCGCAGGCGCAGCACGAACGCCTCGATGAGCTCCTCGGCGCGCAGCCTGGCGACCAGCCGCGCCCACAGCGAGGGGTGTCCCGGATCGAACGCGGTTACGGCCGTGGTGCCGGCGGGGAGCACCCCTCGGAAGTCTCGGTCGGCGGCCATTGTCACTACCTCTGTCCGGTGTCGGCGACGCAGCATTGCGTGACCATCTATGAGGCTACGCCGGTCACTGATGACCGGTCAAACTATTTCACTGGTCACGTCGGCGATAGGCTGGGCGCATGACACACCCCGTGACGTGGCCCGACGAGCGCGAGCCCAAGCCCGCACCCGGGTCACTGGCGCGGGTCCAGGCCCTGGTCAACACCGTGGACCTGTCCGGCGGCACCGACCGGCTCGCCGACCCCGCCACCGCCCGGTCCTGGCTCGTCGCCAACGAGCTGCTCGGCGCGTCCGGCCGGCTCGCCGCCGCCGATCTGGAATTGGTGCGCGAGGTGCGCGAGGCGTTGCGGGCGCTGCTCGTCGCCAACGCCGGCGGGCCGGCGCCCACGGCGGCCGAGTTGGCCCCGCTGCGGGCGGTGGCCGAGCGCGGCGCGGCGCGCGCGGAGATCGACGACGACGGCTCGGTGCGCCTGGTACGGGCCGACGACTCGGTGCGGGGCCGGCTGGTCGGGGTGTTGCTGGCCATCCGCGACGCCCAGCGCGACGGCACCTGGGGCCGGCTCAAGGCGTGTGCGAACGCCGAGTGCCGGTGGGCCTTCTACGACCGGTCCCGCAACCGCGGCGGCAGCTGGTGCGACATGGCGTCGTGCGGCAACCGGATGAAGAACCGGGACTTCCGCGCCCGGCGGCGCGGCCGGGCGGGCGGGGCCGGTTAGGCCGAGACCTGCCAGACCAGGGCGGCGGCCAGCGCGCCCATCCCGTTGAGCGACCAGTGCAGCGCGATCGGGGCGAGCAGGCTGCCGCTGCGGCGGCGCAGCCAGTCGAACACCACGCCGGCCACGCCGGTGGCGATCACCGCCAGCACCACCCCGGCGACCGTGCCGACCACCCCGCCGCCGAACAGCTTGGTGAACCCGACGTTGCTGCTGGTCAGCCCCAGCGAGGTGGCGACGTGCCAGAGCCCGAACAGCAGCGACCCGGCGGCCAGCACGCCGCGGAACCCCCAGGCCCGGTGCAGGGCGCCGTGCAGCACGCCGCGGAAGGCGAGCTCCTCGGGGATCACCGTCTGCAGCGGGATGATCACCATCGAGGCGATCAGCGCCCCGGAGATGGTGGCGTAGTTGTTGTTCATGAACAGCGGCCGGGTCCACGGCAGCAGGGCGCCGACCGCGATGACGGCCAGTACCAGCCCGAAAGCCGCGGCGGCGTAGCCGGCGCCGGAGCGCCAGTGCTCCCGGGACAGGCCGAGCTCGGCCCAGTCCAGCCCGCGCGAGCGCATCAGCAGCACCAGTCCGACGGCCGCCACCGGGACGGTCGCGATGCTGGCCCACGGGGTGGTGAAGTGGGCGATCAGGTTGGTCAGCGCCAGCACCACGACGACCACACCGATGTCGACGTAGGTGCGGAAACGGTGCAGGGCGGCCAGCTGTACGCGCAGCGGATGGGACGGTACCGCCACCGCGGGGGAAACACTCATTGCCGTCCATGGTATGCGCGGCCGCCCCGGTGCGGGAGTGACGCGCCTCTCGATGTGTGGCGACCGACCGGTCGGTTGGCTCATCGGTCACATCACCCACTACCCTTACTGCGAGCTTGGCCACCCCAGGGGAGAAAGAGGAGTTCATGCCTGCTGGAGCGTGCGTGCGATGACCGACCGTGACCTGCCGCTGACCGGCGTCCGTGTCCTCGAGGTGGGCGGTGCCGACACCGACCCGGTGGGCCGGTTCCTGGCCGATCTCGGGGCCGACGTGCTCAAGGTCGAACCGCCCGGCGGCAGCCCGGCCCGCGGCGAGCATCCGCTGCTGGGCGGGGCCAGTATCCCGTTCGCCCTGCACAACGCCAACAAGCGCAGCGCGGTGCTGGATCCGGCCGACGCCGCCGACCGGGCCCGGTTCGCCGAGCTCGCCGCGGCCGCCGACATCGTGCTCGACGGCGGCATCGACGCCTACGGCCCGGCCGGGGCCGAGCTGGCCGACCGGCACCCGCAGCTCGTCGTGATGACCATCACCGACTTCGGCGCCGACGGCCCGCGCGCCGGCTGGCGCGCCACCGATCCGGTGCTGTTCGCGCTGTCGACCGCGCTGTCGCGGTCCGGCCCGACCTTCGGCACCCCGGTGCTGCCGCCGTACGGGCTGGCCTCGGCCACGGCCGCCGCGCAGGCGGCCTGGACGGTGCTGGCCGCCTACTTCCACCGGGTGCGCACCGGCGCCGGCGACTGGATCGACTTCTCCCGCTACGACGCGGTGGTGCTGGCGCTGGACCCGCCGTTCGGCTCCCAGGGCCAGGCCGCGGCCGGCCTGAAGAAGTCCGCCGAACTGTGGCGCGGCCGGCCCCGCAACCAGAACGTCTACCCGTTCTACAAGTGCGCCGACGGCTGGGTGCGGATCTGCATCCTGGCGCCGCGGCAGTGGCGCGGCATGTTCGGCTGGCTCGGTGAGCCCGAGCAGTTCGCCGACCCGATGTTCGACAGCATCGCCGCCCGCTACGCCGCCGGCAAGGAGCTCGACGCGCTGATCTCGGCGCTGTTCGCCGACAAGACCCGCGCCGAGCTGGTCGCCGAGGGGCAGCGCCGCGGGGTGCCCACCGAGGCGGTGCAGACCCCGGCCGAGGCGCTGGCCTCCGAGCACTTCCGCGAGGTCGGCGCGCTGGCCGAGGTGCCCATCGGCGACGAGCCGAGCGTGACGGTGCCGACCGGGCCGCTCGTCGTGAACGGCCGCCACGTCGGGCTGCGCACCCCCGCCCCGGCCCCCGGCGCGGACGCCGCCGAGTGGCCGTTGCCGGCCTTCGCGGCCGCCGGGTCGCGCGCGGCGAGCCGGCCGTTCGAGGGCATGCGCATCATCGACCTGGGCGTCATCGTGGCCGGCGGCGAGCTGTCCCGGCTGTTCGGCGACCTGGGCGCGGAGATCATCAAGGTGGAGAGCCGCGCCTACCCGGACGGGCTGCGCCAGGCCCCGCCCGGGCAGGTGATGAGCCGGTCCTGGGCGGTGACCCACCGCAACAACCGCAGCCTCGGCCTGGATCTGCGCAACCCGCGGGGCGCGGAGCTGTTCGCCCGGCTGGTCGCCGACGCCGACGCCGTATTCGCCAACTTCAAGCCGGGCACCCTGGACTCGCTGGGCTTCTCGTTCGCCCGGCTGACCGAGCTCAACCCGCGCATCGTGCTGGCCGAGAGCAGCGCCTACGGCTCCGGCGGCCCGTGGAGCTCGCGGATGGGCTACGGCCCGCTGGTGCGGGCCGGCACCGGGGTGAGCCGGCTGTGGACCGGTTCCGAGCCCGGCTTCTTCGACGCCACCACGGTGTTCCCCGACCATCTGGCCGCCCGGATCACCGCCATCGGCGCGGTGGCCGCGCTCATCGGCCGGGAGCGCACCGGCACCGGTGCACATGTGCACATCTCGCAGGCCGAGGTGGCGCTCAACGCACTGGACGTCACCTACGTCGCCGAGGCGGCCGGGGACCGGGTGCAGCCCGACCCGGCCGTGCACGGGGTCTACCGGTGCGCCGGCGACGACGAATGGTGTGTCATCTCGGTGCGCGACGACGCCGACCGGGCCCGGCTGGCCGGGGTGCTCGGGGTCGAGGCGCTGCCGGCCGACCCGGACGCGCTGCGCGCGGCGGTCGCGGCCTGGACCGGCGAGCGGGACAAGCTCGAGATCGCCGAGGCCTGCCAGGCCGCCGGGATTCCGGCCGCGCCCATGCACCGCGCCATCGACGTGCAGGAGGATCCGCAGCTGCGCCACCGCGGCGTGTTCACCGAGCTGGCCCACCCGCTGTTCGACGAGCCGATGCCGGCCGAGGCCTCGGTGAGCCGGTTCCGGCGCATCCCGCCGGCCGAGCAGCGGCCCGCGCCGCTGGCCGGCGAGCACACCCGGGAGGTGTGCGAGCAGGTGCTCGGCCTGGATGCCGGCGAGATCGACCGGCTGCTGGCCGACGAGGTGCTGTTCACCGCCGAGCCGCCGGCCGGCGCGGAGAATCCGAAGTAGGACAGGAACGTTCGTAGATGACCCTCGATCCCAGGACCCCGGTGCTGATCGGCTACGGGCAGGTCAACCAGCGCGAACCCGACCCGGCCCGCGAGCCGGTCGACCTGATGGCCGACGCGGCCCGGGCGGCCGCCGACGAGCGCGTGCTGGCGGCGGTGGACTCGATCCGTGTGGTGAACCTGCTGTCGTGGCGCTACCGCGACCCGGGCCGGTTGGTGGCCGAGCGGATCGGCGCCGAGCGTGCCGACTCGCGCTACACCGGCATCGGCGGCAACGTGCCGCAGTCGCTGGTCAACGAGGCCTGCCTGGACATCCAGGCCGGCCGCAACGACGTCGTGCTGATCACCGGCGGCGAGACCTGGCGCACCCGGACGCGGCTGCGCGCCCAGGGGATCCGGCCGGAGTGGACCAGGCAGGACGAGTCGGTGGCGCCGGCCCCGGGCGCCGAGGACGGGGTGCCGCTGGCCGGGCCCGCCGACATCCGGATCGGCCTGGACCGGCCCGCCTACGTCTACCCGATCTTCGAGGAGGCGCTGCGCATCGCGCTGGGGGAGACCCCCGAGGCGCACCGGCGCCGGATCGGCGAGCTGTGGGCCCGGTTCAGCGCGGTGGCCGCCGCCAACCCGCACGCCTGGGTGCGGGAACCCGTTGCCGCCGAACAGATCTGGCAGCCGGGGCCGGAAAACCGGATGATCAGCTGGCCGTACCCGAAGCTGATGAACTCCAACAACATGGTCGACCAGGGCGCGACGGTCGTCCTGGCCTCGGCGGCGAGGGCCGCCGAGCTCGGCGTGCCGCGCGACCGCTGGGTGTTCCCGTACGCCGGCACCGACGCGCACGACACCTACGCCGTGGGGGAGCGTTGGGAGCTGCACCGCTCGCCGGCCATCCGGATCGCCGGCCGCCGGGCGCTGGAGCTGGCCGGGGTCGGCGTCGACGACCTGGCGTTCATCGACGTGTACTCGTGCTTCCCGGTGGCGGTGCAGGTGGCCGCGAACGAGCTCGGGCTGCCGCTGGACGACCCGGCCCGGCCGCTGACCGTCACCGGCGGGCTCACCTTCGCCGGCGGGCCGTGGAACAACTACGTCACCCACTCCATCGCCACCATGGCCGAGCGGCTCGTCGCCGCCGACGGCCCGGCGCTGGGCCTGGTCACCGCCAACGGCGGGTACCTGACCAAGCACGCCTTCGGCGTGTACGGCACCGAACCTCCGGCGAGCGGGTTCCGTTGGCAGGACGTGCAGGCCGAGGTCGACGCGGAGCCCACCCGCAACCTGGTGGTGGAGTTCGCCGGCACCGGCACGGTGGAGGCCTGGACCGCGCCGTTCACCCGCGAGGGCACGGTGGAGAAGGCGTTCCTGATGGTGCGCACCGCCGCCGACGCGCGCGCCCAGGCCGTCATCGCCGACCCGACGGCCGCCGAGGTCGCGGTCACCGAGGACATCGCCGGCGCCACGGTCACCGTCCACCCGGACGGCACCGCGACGCTGCACTGAGCGCCGGCGTTCAGGCGGACGGCGCGATGTCGGTGTAGACCGGCTCGAACGTCTCGCCGTCGAACGTGAAGCCCGCCCCGGAGCTCTCGCTCAGGCACGAGATGCCGTGCGTCTCGGTTACATTGCAGCGGAACCCGGCCGCGGCCAGGATCCGGCCGAAGCCCAGTTCGGCCGCCGGGCCGCCGGTCGGGCGGTACCGCGGCTCGCCGGGCGCGGCGAGATGCGCCGGGCCCTCGCGCTCCACGACGACGGCGGTGGGCCGGACGGGTGCACCACCCGGCCCCGGCACGGCGGTCGGCGCCCCGGCGACGGTGAGTGCCGCGCCGCCGGCGGCCTGGCAGCCCGCGCTGGTCCGCGGCAGGATCGCGCAGTTCCAGCGCCGGCTCGGGGTGGTGAAGAAATAGCCGATCACCCGGCCGCCCTCGTCGCGCACGGCGTACGCCGAGGCGTCGACGAGCAGGCGGTTGTCCCGCGGGCCGGGGCTCGGCGCGGCGGTGGTGGTCGTGGTCGGCGCCGGGGCGGCCTCGTCGGTGTTGACCACCGTCGGCCCGGCACAGCCGGCCGCCAGCACCGCGGCCGTGATCGTCGCAAGCGCAGTTCTCACCGCGCTCGACTGTATCGGCCCAGCAACCGGATCAGCGTGCGGGCGTCGGTCACGGCGTGCCCGTCGATGTCGTTGTTGAAGTAGACCAGCACGTCGTGACCGGCGCGGTCCCAGCCGCGGATCCGCTCGGCCCACCCGGCCAGCTCGGCCTCCGGGTAGCCGCCGTGGTAGCGCTGCCGAGGGTCCGGGCCGTGCAGGCGCACGTACACCAGCCGGGCGGTGACCCGCGGGACACAGCGCAGCCCGGCGCCGTCGGCCACCACCCAGGTCGCGCCGTGGCGCTCCAGCAGCCGGTGGACCGCCGGGTCGTCCCAGGACGGGTGGCGCAGCTCGACCGCCACCGGGATGTAGTCGGGCATCGCGGCCAAGAACCGGCCCAGCAGCGCGTCGTCGCGGGCCAGCGCCGGGTGCGGCTGCACCAGCAGTGCGGCGGCGTGCCCGCCGAGCAACTCCCAGCACCGGGCGAACCGCGCCGGCCACGGCCCGGGGTCGCGCAGCCGGCGGAAGTGGGTCAGCCCGCGGTGCGCCTTGACCGACATGGTGAACCCGGCCGGCGGCCGCCGGCACCACCCGGCGAGGGTGTCGTCGGCGGGCCAGCGGTAGAAGCTGCCGTTGAGCTCGACGGTGTCGAACTCGGCGGCGTAGCGGTCCAGCCGGGCGCCGGCCGGGGTGCCGGGCGGGTACAGCACGCCGGTCCAGTGGTCGTAGGACCAGCCGGAGGTGCCGATGTGCACCGTCATGGGCGTGCTGTACCCGCGAATCAGGCCGCTGCCGCCGCGGCCGGGCAGGCCGCCGGCAGCAGGGCCTCGGCCACGATGTCGGCGACGTCGTCGACGAGCCGGATGTCGAGCGCCTCGCGCACCTCGGCCGGCACGTCGTCGAGGTCGGGCTCGTTGCGCCGCGGCAGGAACACCGTGGTCAGCCCGGCCCGCTGGGCGGCCAGCAGCTTCTGCTTGACCCCGCCGATGGGCAGCACCCGGCCGTTGAGCGTCACCTCGCCGGTCATCCCGACGTCGGCGCGCACCTGCCGCCCGGTGGCCATCGACACCAGTGCGGTCACCATGGTGACCCCGGCCGACGGGCCGTCCTTGGGCACCGCCCCGGCCGGCACGTGCAGGTGGATGCGCCGCTCCAGCGCGGCCGGGTCCACCCCGAGCCGCTCGGCGTGCGCCCGCACGTACGACAGCGCGATCTGCGCGGACTCCTTCATCACGTCGCCGAGCTGACCGGTCAGCTGCAGGCCCGGCCCGCCGCCGGTGGCGGTCGCCTCGATGTAGAGCACGTCGCCACCGGCCCCGGTGACGGCCAGCCCGGTCGCCACCCCGGGCACCGCGGTGCGGTCGGCGGTCTCCGGCGTGAACCGCGGCCGGCCCAGGTAGTCGACCAGGTCCGGCTCGTCGATGACCACCGGCGCGGCGGCCGGGTCCTCGGCCAGCCGGGTCGCCACCTTGCGCATCAGCTTGGCCAGCAGCCGCTCGAACTGGCGCACCCCCGGCTCGCGGGTGTAGTCGGCGGCGATCCTGCGCAGCGCCGCCTCGGTCACCTCGACCTCGGCCGCGGTGAGCGCGGCCCGCTCCCGCTGCCGGGGCAGCAGGAACCCGCGGGCGATGGCCAGCTTGTCGTCGGCGGTGTAGCCGTCGATCTCGACCAACTCCAGCCGGTCCAGCAGTGGCACCGGGATCTGCTCGACGACGTTGGCGGTGGCCAGGAACACCACGTCGGACAGGTCCAGATCCAGGTCCAGGTAGTGGTCGTGGAAGGTGTGGTTCTGCGCCGGGTCGAGCACCTCCAGCAGCGCGGCCGCGGGATCGCCGCGGTAGTCGCTGCCGAGCTTGTCGACCTCGTCGAGCAGCACCACCGGGTTCATCGACCCGGCCTCGGCGATCGCCCGCACGATGCGTCCGGGCATCGCACCGACGTAGGTGCGCCGGTGGCCGCGGATCTCGGCCTCGTCGCGCACCCCGCCCAGGGCGACCCGGACGAACCTGCGGCCCAGCGCCCGGGCGATGCTCTCGCCCAGCGAGGTCTTGCCCACCCCGGGCGGGCCGGCCAGCGCCAGCACCGCACCGGAGCCGCGGCCGCCGACGACGGCCAGGCCGCGCTCGGCGCGCCGGGCCCGCACCGCCAGGAACTCCACGATGCGGTCCTTGACGTCCTGCAGCCCGTGGTGGTCGGCGTCCAGGATCGCCCGGGCCGCGGCGAGGTCGGTGCGGTCGGTGGTGCGGACGTTCCACGGCAGGTCCAGCACGGTGTCCAGCCAGGTGCGGATCCAGCCCGCCTCCGGGTTCTGGTCCCCGGCCCGCTCCAGCCGGCCCACCTCGCGCAGCGCGGCCTCGCGCACCCGCTCCGGCAGGTCGGCGGCCTCGATGCGGGCGCGGTAGTCGTCGGCGGAGCCGGTGGCGGCCCCGTCGCCGTCGAGCTCGCCGAGCTCCTTTTGGATCGCGGCCAGCTGCCGGCGCAGCAGGAACTCCTTCTGCTGCTTCTCCATGCCGGTGCGGACGTCCTCGGCGATCTTGTCGCTCATCTCGATCTCGGCCAGGTAGGCCCCGGTCCAGTCGATGAGCAGCCGCAGCCGCTCGGTCACCGCCGGGGTCTCCAGCAGCCGCTGCTTCTGCTCAGCGGTCAGGTACGACGCGTACCCGGCGGTGTCGGCCAGGGCCGACGGGTCGGTGAGCTGGTTGACGAAGTCGATGATCTGCCAGGCCTCCCGGCGCTGCAGCACCGCCAGCAGCAGCTTGCGGTACTCGCCGGCCAGCGCCCGCGTCTCGTCGTCGGCGGGCGGCTCCTCGACCGCCGTCGCCTGCACCCACAGCGCGCCGCCCGGCCCGGGCCGGCCGGCCCCGATCTGGGCGCGACGCTCGCCGCGCACCACGGCGGCGGTGCGGGTGCCGCCGGGCAGGCGGCCCACCTGGACCACCGTCGCGAGCACCCCGTGGGTGGGGTAGCGCTCACCCACGCGGGGGGCGATGAGCAGCTTGCCCGTCGCGCCGGTGCCGGCCGCCTCGACCGCGGCGCGACCGGCGTCGTCGAGCTCGATGGGCACGACCATGCCCGGAAGCACGATCGTCTCGCCGGAGAACAGCACCGGCACAGTCACGGCGTCAGCCATTACGAATCCTCCAAAAGTTAAGTCTGTTGGACTCAACCCTGTGGAGGGGGAGTTTGTTCCCCGGCCCGATCCCCCGAACGGGGCATGCCGGGCGGGCCGGGCCGCCGGTATCTGTTCACGGTATGCCCGCATGGCGGTTACGCGACTTCCACGACGACGACCTCGACGCGGCGATCTCGGTCTGGGACCAGAGCCGCCGCCCCGACGAGCCCGCACCGGTCTTCCCGGTCTCCGAGGCGGTCTCGGCCGCCCGCGCCGGCCAGCCCGCCGTGGTGGCGGTGGTGGGGGACCAGGTGGTCGGCATGGCCGTCGCCCACCAGCAGGGCGAGCGGGCCTGGATCACGATGGTCGCGCTGAGCGACCGGT
The DNA here is from genome assembly GCF_937941905.1 of uncultured Mycolicibacterium sp. Lineage (GTDB taxonomy): Bacteria > Actinomycetota > Actinomycetes > Mycobacteriales > Mycobacteriaceae > Mycobacterium. The sequence continues at coordinate 44,694 of NZ_CALDGS010000068.1, forward strand.
GGCGGAACCGCGGGATCGGCAGCGCCCTGCTCGGCGAGCTGGAGAACCGGCTGCGCCGCATCGGGGTGCGCCGGATCAGCGCGCTGCTGCCCGCCGACGCCACCGGCACCGCCGCGCTGCGCAACTGCGGCTACCAGGAGCGCGGCGAGCTGCACTATTTCGAGAAGCTCGACCACATCGGCGTCGCCGACGCCGGGTTGCTGGAAACCGTGGGCGGGCAGGTGATCCCGCGTGAGCTGTGGCAGTCGATGGCCGGCATGGAGGCCGAGAAGCGGATCATCGAGCGGCGCATCGTGCTGCCGCTGTCGCAGCCGGATGTGGCCGCCCGGCACGGGGTTTCGCCGCCCAAGGCGGTGATCCTGTTCGGCCCGCCGGGTACCGGCAAGACCAGCTTCGCCAAGGCAGTGGCGGGCCGGCTGGGCTGGCCGTTCGTCGAGCTGTTCCCGTCCCGGCTGGCCGCCCCCGGCGTGTCGATGGCCGCCGCCCTGCGCGAGGCGTTCGCCAACGTGATGGAGCTGGAGTCGGTGGTGGTGTTCATCGACGAGGTCGAGGAGATCGCCGGCTCGCGCTCGCCGATCCCCACCGACCCGGCGCGCGGGGTGACCAACGAACTGCTCAAACTCATCCCGGCGTTCCGCCAGCACGACGAGCGGCTGCTCATCGTAGCCACCAACTCGGTGCGCTCGCTGGACTCGGCGTTCCTGCGGCACGGCCGGTTCGACTACATCATCCCGGTCGGTCCGCCCGACGAGCAGGCCCGGGCGGCGATCTGGCGCCGGTACCTCGGGCCGGCCGCCGACGCGGTGGAGGTGGGCCGGCTGGTGGAGGCCAGCGCCATGTTCACCCCGGCCGACATCGAGTTCGCCGCCCGCAAGGGGGCGCAGGCCGCGTTCGAGCGGGAGATCGAGACCGGCCACGCCGAGCCGGCCCGCACCGAGGACTACCTCGCCGCGATCGCCGACACCCGGCCCACCCTGACCGCCGAGATGATCGGCGAGTTCGAAGTGGACATCAAGGAGTGCACCCGGCTGTGAAACGGCAGGGAGCCTGCCGCGGAGGGGGAATCGCGGCAGGCTCCCTCAGTGGGTGGTCCGTGTTACACGGCGCCCTGCACACCCAGCGTACGCTGGATGTCCGGCTTCATCTGCTGCAGCTGCTGGCCCCAGTAGGCCCAGGTGTGGGTGCCGTTCGGCGGGAAGTTGAACACGCCGTTGTGGCCACCGGCAGCGATGTAGTTGTCACGGAAGGTGATGTTGGTGCGCAGGGTGAACCCCTCCAGGAACTGCGCGGCCATCAGGTTGCCGGCCTGCATCCCGGCGTCCAGGTCGGTCGGCGTGCCGGTGCCGCAGTAGATCCAGATGCGGGTGTTGTTGGCGACCAGCTGCGGGATGTTGACCATCGGGTCGTTGCGCCGCCACGCCGGGTCGCTCGACGGGCCCCACATGCTCTCGGCGTTGAAGCCGCCGGCGTCGTTCATCGCCAGCCCGATCAGCATCGGCCACCAGCCCTCGGACGGGTTCAGGAAGCCCGACAGCGAGGCCGCGTAGATGAACTGGTCCGGGTGCCAGATCGCGTAGGTCAGCGCCGAGCTGCCCGACATCGACAGGCCCACCACCGCGTTGCCGGTGCGCGACACACCGCGGTTGGCCTCCAGCCACGCCGGCAGCTCCTGGGTCAGGAACGTCTCCCACTTGTAGGTGTAGTCCTGGCCGTTCCCCCGCGACGGCTGGTACCAGTCGGTGTAGAAGCTGGACTGACCGCCGACCGGCATGATCACCGCCAGGCCGGACTGGTAGTACCACTCGAACGCCTGGGTCTCGATGTCCCAGCCGTTGTAGTCCTCACGGGCGCGCAGGCCGTCGAGCAGGTACACGGCGTGCTCGCCGCCGGGCTGGAACTGGATCCGGATGTGGCGGTTCATCGACGGCGAGAACACGTCGATGTACTCGACGGGCAGCCCCGGACGGGAGAAGGCACCGGCGGTCGCCGTCCCCCCCAACACCCCGATCAGGCCGGGCAGCGCGGCGGCCACGAGTGCCCCCACGGCCAGCCGGCGCATCCGCGACCAGAGCGCGGTTCCGCGAATTCTGCTGAAGACCTTCATAACGGCAACCAACCCACCTTTCCGTGCATGTCCCATGCATTTGCCGTTCGTTGTGCGCCGGTAGTCAAACACGCATCCGGAGCCGTCCCGGCGCGTCAACGCCGGTGCGACACATCGCGGTTGGCTAACGATTCCGACTCGGCGCGGAATCGGGGTGGGCGGTGTCGGAAGTGACTAATGTGAAAAGTGAGGCTATTGATGCCTTCTGAACTGGGAAAATGGTGCGTCCTGATCCCGGGGATCGTCGGGCACGGATCGGTAACGGCGTCGTTAGCAAACAGTGATCCGACACCGTCGGGGCGGCCTTGCGGCGGTGTGCGACGGTGTGGACATGGCCCGACACGCCGATATCGGGGCTGACCCCCACGACCTGCAGCGCTTCGTCGACGCCCAGCAGCCGGTCTACGACACCGTGCTCGCCGAGCTGCGGGCCGGCCGCAAACGCACCCACTGGATGTGGTTCGTCTTCCCGCAGCTGCGCGAGCTCGGCCGCAGCCCGACCGCGCGGCGCTACGGCATCGGCTCGCTCGCCGAGGCGACCGCCTACCTCGACCACCCGGTGCTCGGTCCACGGCTGCGCGAGTGCGCCCGCATCCTCGCCGGTATCGAGAACCGCACCGCCGAGGAGATCTTCGGCTTCCCCGACTGGGTCAAGCTGCGCTCGTCGATGACGCTGTTCGCCCACGCCACCGCCGACAACGCCGACTTCCTCGCGGTGCTGGACCGCTACTACGGCGGCGAGCAGGACCCGGCCACCCTGGAGCTGTTGGCCTGAGTCAGGCCGGCTCGAGCACCAGCCACCCGTGCGGCTCGACGACCACCTCGTCGACCACCGCAGGCGGCGGCGCACCCGACCCGGCCGCGATGCGGGCCGGTCCGAATCCGCTGTCGCGCAACGACACCGGCAGCGGCTCGGCGTCGATGTTGAGGGCGACCAGCAGCGCGTCGTGCCCGGCACCGGTCCGGTAGACGTAGCCGGTGTTGCGCAACGCCACCGCGGTGGTGGTGGCCCCGTGCAGCCAGGGGTGGCGGCGGCGCAGCCCGATCAGGTGCCGGTGCAGCGCCAGCAGGTGTCCGCCCGGTTCGTCGTGGACCACCGGCGGACACCCGAACTCGGGGCGGATGGCGTCGTCGCCGCCGAACCGCTCCTCCTTGACGCCGCGCAGGCCCACCTCGTCGCCGGCATAGATCGACGGCACCCCGCCGACGGTGAGCAGCACCGCGACCGCGTGCCCGAGGTGGCGCGGGTCGCGCAGCCGGCTGGCGATGCGGGTGACGTCGTGGTTGCCGACGAACGTCAGCGGCACGAAGGTGTCGAGGAACCCGTTGTGCCGCTGCAGCGCCCAGTCCAGCTCGAAGAGGTTGCCGTCGTTGAGGCTGCTCCAGATCGCCTTCCACAGCTCGTACTGGGTCACCGCGTCGAAACCGGCCCGCGCCACCAGTGCCGGGTAGTCGCCGTGGATCACCTCGCCGACGAACCAGGCTCGGTCGAACTCGGCCCGCACCGGGGCGAGCACCCGCGCCCAGAACGCCGGGTCCACCGCGTAGGCGGCGTCCAGTCGCCAGCCGTCGGCACCGCGGGCCAGCCAGTGCCGCAGCACCTCGACGGTGTAGTCGGCGACCGCCGGGTTGTCGTGGTCGAGGGCGAGCAGGTCGCCGTGGCCCTCGAAGGTGGCGAACCCGTCGCCGGTGCGGCGCAGCCAGTCCCGGTGCGGGAAGTCCGGCCCGACGTGGTTGAACACCCCGTCCAGCAGCACCCGCAAGCCGCGCCGGTGCGCCTCGGCGACGAGCAGGTCGAAGTCGGCGTCGTCACCGAGCCGGGGGTCGATGCGGAAGTGGTCGGTGGTGTCGTAGCCGTGGCTGCGCGAGGCGAACACCGGTCCCAGCGCCAGCCCCGAGGCCCCCAGGGCCACCGCGTGGTCCAGCCAGTCGACCAGCCGCCGCAGCCGGTGCTCGCCGGGCCCCGGGGGCGGGTCGGCGGGGTGGGCGCCGACGAACCCGAGCGGGTAGACCTGCCACCAGATCGCGTGCCGCACCCAGTCGGCGGTCACGGCCGGAACGCCCGCTCGTAGAGTGCGCGCACCTCGCCGGCCAGCTGCAGCGCCGGGCCGTCGGTCACCAGGCCGGGCGCCACCTGCCCGATCGGCAGCGGCGCGACCGGCGGGAGTGGTGCGCCCCATTCGTGCAGCCAGGCCGCCAGCTGAGCCGAGGAGGTGGCGTAGACGATGCGTCCCAGCCCAACCCAGGCGTGCGCGGCCGCGCACATCGGGCAGTGCTCGCCGGAGGTGTAGACGGTGGCCGCGGCCCGCTCGGCCGGGCTGAGATGGGCCGCCGCCCAGCGGGCGATCTCGAACTCCGGGTGCCGGGTCGGGTCGCCGCCGCCGACCCGGTTGTGGTCCTCGAACCGGACGGCGCCCTCGGCGTCGACGAGCACCGAGCCGAACGGCTCGTCACCGTCCTCGAGCGCCGCCCGCGCCAACTCCACACAGCGGCGCAGATGCCGCAGGTCGGTGTCGCTCAGTCCCATGCACCCACGTTACTGGCCGCAGCCTGCGGGCGAGTCGTGGTCGGGAGTGCCGGAAGCACAGCAGGACTCGAACACCGCCGGCCCGGGAGATTCGACAATCCCGGCTGAAACGTGTTCTAGTGCCAGGGTGGTGGAATTCACGAGCGAGGACCTCAGCGCCGAGGAGGTGCAGCGGCTGCGCGGCGTCTACGGACCGCTGGCCGACGCGGTGCGGGCGCTGGTCGACGCGACGATCCGCACCGAGGTCGACCCCGACACGGTGGTCGCCGCCACCGCCGAGATCGAGGCGGTGACCGCCCGGTTGCGGGCCCGCCAGCTCGACGGCGCGTTCGGGGTGCGGATGACGCGCGAGGGCGAGCGGATGCCGTGGGGCAACGCGGTGATCGGGCTGCGCAACGCGATCGCCCCGCCGCTGCGGGTGCACAAGGACGGCGCCGGCCGGGCCTGGGCGGACTTCGAGCTCGGCGCCGCCTACGAGGGCCCGCCCGGGCATGTGCACGGCGGGGTGGTGGCGCTGATGCTCGACCACATCCTGGGCGAGGTCACCGCCGACGGCGCGCTGCCCCGGTTCACCGGCACGCTGACCATCCGCTACCGCCGCGCCACCCCGTTGGGGCCGCTGCGCGCCGAGGGCCGGCTGGAGCGCGAGGACGGCATCAAGGCCTGGGCGACCGGCCGGATCTTGGATGCCGAGGGGGTGACCGCCGAGGCCGAGGGCGTGTTCATCACGCCGCGCTGGGCGCGCGCCGCACGCTGATGCCGGACACGCTGCGGGTGATCGCGCCGAGTTCGGCGACCAGCACCCGCGCCGCCGAGGGGCCGGGCGGCAGATCGGCGGCCAGCTCCCGCACCCGCTGGTAGGCCGCGGTCACCTCGGCCGAGTCGACGGTCCACGGGGTGGCCGGGCTGGGCGGGGCGCCGCGCAGCGCGTCGATGTAGTCGTCGACCGCGGCGACGAACTCGCGGCCCAGCGCACCGGCCGGCTGGCCGGGCAGGGTGTTCTCCAGCGTCACGCACGCCGCGGTCACCGCGTTCAGCGCGGTGCGGAACTGCCGCAGCCAGTGCCGCAACTCGGCCGAGTCGCCCCGGGTGGCGCCGGAGGCCGCCTCGAAGGCCGCCCGGGCCCGGAAGGTGCGCTGCCAGGCCGCCGCCACCGCGTCGGCGGGCCGCTCCAGTTCGTGTACGTAGGCCTGGACCACGGTGGCCGCGTAGTCGATCTCGGTCTTGAGCAGCTCCCCGGCGCGCTGGCGCAGCCGGATCATCTCGTCGTCGGGCAGCAGCACGTGCGCCAGCAGGGCCAGTCCGCCGCCGAACGCCACCGACAGCACCGCGTCGGCGGTGGCGACCGGGGTGGTGCCGTTGGCGATGTCGAGGGCGACCGCGATGGTGGCCGCCAGCATGGCGTGCATCGCGACGTAGCCGAACCGCAGCACCCAGTAGGTCAGCGCCAGCAGCACCGCCGCGATCAGCGCGGCGAGCAGCCCGGTGGGCCGCCACAACGCCGCCAGGCCGGCCGCCGCGCCCACGCCGGCGGCGATGCCGGCGATCCGGCCGCCGCAGCGGGTGTAGGTGTGGGCGGTCTCCGGGCGCAGCACCAGCAGCGCGGTCAGCGGAACCCACAGCCACGCGGGCAGGTCGATGAGCCGGGCTCCGACCGCCCCCACCGCGACCGCCAGGGCCAGCCGGACGGTGTGCCGCAGGATCGGCGAGCGGCGGTGCAGCTGCACCATGACCGCCGACGCGGCGGTGCGCAGGTCGCGCCGGTGCAGCTGGCCGAACCGCATCGCCACCGCGCCGCGCATCGCCTCGGTCAGCCGGGCGGCCGCGGCGTGGTCGCCGAGTGCGGCGATCGCGGCGTCGAACCGGGTGCGGGTCTGCTCGACCCGGCGCATGGTGCCGCGGCCGGTACCGGACAGGGCGGCCAGTGTCTCGCCGGCGGCGCGCAACGCCTCGGTGACGGCGGCCTCGGGGGCGTCGCCGCGGCGCACCGCGACCAGGCCGGCGGCGATGCGTTCGGGCAGCCGGTAGCCGTCCCGGTAGCCGGGGGAGGGCCGCCGGGTGCGGTTGTCGACGAACACCTTTCGCAGCTGTTTGAGCGGGGTGTCGGTGATCTGCGCGTCCGGGTCGGTGGCGAGCCGCCCGGCGTCGGCGGCCAGCGCGGTGAACGCCTCCAGCAGCGCGGCGCGCTGCAGCCGCCAGGGCTGCGGCGGCCAGGCCGCGATGAGGGCGGCCTGCACCGCGCACGAGGCGGCGGCCGCCACCGTCGCGGCCACCAGGTCGAGCGTGTCGAACCGGACGGGCGGGGTCACCACCAGCAGCGTGGTGACCCCGGTGGCGGTCAGCCCGGCGGTGGGGCTGACCGCCCAGGCCAGCCCGGCACCCAGGCACCACACCAGCAGTACCGCGGCGAACAGCCACGGCTGCCCGGCGGTGAGCGCGCCCAGCACCACCGCGACCGCACAGGCCACCGCCACCCACAGCACCGCCGGCACCCGGCGGAACGGGTTGTCCTGCAAGGCGGTCGCGCCGCCGACCGCCCCCGCCGCGGCCGCCCACAGCCCGGCCGCGGGCCCGACCAGGTGCAGGCCGACCGCGGTGGCCGCCAGCACCGCGAGCACACTGCGCAGTACCGCGCCCAGGTACGGCGAGGCGGTCAGCACCTTCACCGGCGCTCCCGAGTCACGTGGCTATTCTGACCCAGCTCCCCGCACGGTAGGTTTCGGCCGATGGAGAAGGTGATCATCGTGTTACGAACCGCCGACCCGGACGAGGCGTGGTGCACCCGGCTGCGCACCACGGTGGCGGCGGAGCTGCTCGGGCTGGACCTGCCCGGCGTGACGGTCAACGTGCGCGACGAACCGGTGCGCGGGTCGCTGATGACGCTGACCACCCTGGACCCGCCGGTGGCCGCGGTGGTGTCGCTGTGGGCCCACCAGTACTACGGCGAGCCGGTGCGGGCCGCGCTGGAGCTGCTCGGCGCCGAGTGCGACGCGGTGGCCGGCTACCTGGTCACCGAGTCGGTGCCGCTGCCGCCGCCGGCCACGGTGGGGGAGCGCACCGATGCACTGGCCAATGTGGCGCTGTTGCGCCGCCCCGCCGACCTCGACGAGCGGGAGTGGCTGCGGCGCTGGCACATCGGCCACACCTCGGTGGCGATCGAGACGCAGTCGACGTTCGGCTACATCCAGAACGCGGTGGTGCGGCCGATCACCGACGACGCCCCGGTGATCGACGCGATCGTCGAGGAGCATTTCCCGATGGCCGCGGTGTCGGATCTGCACGCGTTCTTCGGTGCCGCCGACGACGCCGACCTGGCCCGCCGGATGGAGCGGATGGTGGCCTCCACCTCCGCCTTCGGCGCCGACCGCGACATCGACACCGTGCCGACGAGTCGGTACGTGCTGCGCACACCGTTCGCGGGGGCGTGACGCCGACCACTTACAGTGCTGGGTGTGACGCTGCAGATCCGCGACGAGAACAAGGTCCGCACCCTCACCCTGGACCGCCCCGACGTGCTCAACGCCTTCAACGAGGCGCTCTACGACGCCACCACGGTGGCGTTGCGCGAGGCCGCCGAGGACCCCGAGGTGGCGGTGGTGCTGCTGACCGGTTCCGGTCGGGCGTTCTCGGCCGGCCAGGACCTCAATGAGATGCAGGCCCGGGTGACCGACCCGGACTTCCAGCCCGGCGAGCACGGTTTTCCGGGGCTGATGAAGGCGTTGCTGGACCTGCCCAAGCCGCTGATCTGCGCCGTCAACGGGGTGGCCCTGGGGATCGGGGCCACCCTGCTCGGCTATGCCGACCTGGTGTTCATGTCGACCGCCGCGCGGATCAAGTGCCCGTTCACCTCGCTCGGGGTGGCGCCGGAGGCCGGCTCGTCGTATCTGCTGCCGCAGTTGATGGGCCGGCAGAACGCCGCCTGGCTGCTGCTGTCCTCGGAGTGGGTGGATGCCGCCACGGCGCAGCGGATGGGGCTGGCGTTCGCGGTGTGCGAGCCCGACGAACTGCTGGCCGAGGCCCGCCGGCACGCCGAAGTGCTTGCCTCGCGTCCGATCTCGAGCCTGATGGCGGTGAAGAAGACGATCGTCGAGCCGATGCGCGCCGACATCGAGGCGGCCATCGAGCGCGAGTACGCGCTGTTCGCCGAACTGCTCGGCAGCGCGGCCAACGCGGCCGCGCTCGCCGAGTTCACCGGCCGCGACGGCTAACGCCGCCCGCCGGGGCCGCCCCGCCCGCGGCTACGGACCGAGCGCCACACCGCCTCGGTGATCCGCTCGCAGAAGGCCGCGTCGTCCTCGTCGCGGTCGGTGAACGCCCGCAGCAGGGTGGCCCCGCGGATGAGGTCGAACACCGTGTCGGCGTCGCAGTCCGGGTCGGCCTGGCCGGCGGCGACCGCCCCGGCCAGCAGTTCGGCCAGGGCGGCCCGGACCGGCAGTTCGCCGCGGCCCAGCAGTCGGCGGTAGGCGGCCGGATTGCGGCCGTAGGCGGCCATCAGTCCGGGTACCGCGGCGCGGGCGGCCGGCTCGGTGGCCACCCGCAGGAACAGCTCGACCCAGGTGCGCAGGTCGGCGCGCAGATCCCCGGTCGGGTCGGGCAGCTCGAAGGTGTCCAGATGGAGCACCGCCTCCTCGAGCAGTTCGTGCTTGCCGGCCCAGCGCCGGTAGATGGTGGGCACGCTCACCCCGGCGCGGCGCGCGATCATCGCCAGCGTGGTGTCGACCCAACCGTGCTCGGCCACCACCTCGCGGGCCGCCGCACAGATCGCGGCGTCCAGTTCGGGATCCCGCGGCCGCGCCAATCCCCGCTCCTTCCCGCGAGTTTCCACCGAAACCGACCATTACGTTACACCGAATAACGTAATGTCCGGATCGTGCTGACCCCGCATGACGAACTGCTCTGCCACCAGCTGACCACCACGTTCGACCACGTCGACCAGTCCGATCTGCGCTGGACCGAACGCATCGTGCTGTACGGGTTCGACCCGGAGACGCGCACCACGGTGATGACCGGGATGGCCCGGTACCCGAACCGCAATGTCACCGACGCCTACGCCATGGTGACCGTCGACGGACAGGCGCACGTGGTGCGCACCTCCCGCGAGATCTCGGCGGGCAGCGACGGGCTGGCGCACTGGACGGTCGGCAACTACAGCTACGAGATCCTCGAACCGCTGCGCCGGGTGCGCGCCCGGCTGGCGCCCGGTGACGGCTACGACCTGGCGGTCGACCTGGACTTCACCGGGCGGTTCGACTGCTACGAGCAGGCGCCGGCGTTCCACCGCGACCGCGGGCGGGTCGACGAGGACGCGCGGCGCTTCTACCAGGTCGGCGACGTCAGCGGTGTGCTCACCGTGGGTGGGAAGACCATCGAGATCGACCCGGCGCGTTGGCATTTCGGACGCGACCATTCATGGGGGGTACGTCGGGGCGGCGGCGGTGGCGACCTGCCCGAGACGCAGGTGCTGCAGCCGCGCACCGTGCCCGACGGGGTGCTCTACTTCATGGGCATCTTCGAGTTCGGGGACCGTCTGGTGCACTTCGCCCAGCGCGAGACCGCCGACGGCGAGATCTGGCAATACGAGGGCGAACTGCTGTATCCGTCGGCGACGGGGCGGCCGAGCCGGCCCATCACCCGGGTGGACCACGCCTTCACCTTCCGCGAGGACATGCGGGTGATCAGCGGGGGATCGGTCACCGTGCACGTCGCCGGCGGCGACACCGAGACCATCGAGATCACCCCGCTGACCGACTTCTGGCCCGGCTTCGCCGGATACGACGAGTACCGCGGCTACGCCTCCGGGTACTGGCGCGGCCCGCAGTGGACCGACAGCTTCGTCGTCGACACCACCGACCGCGCCGAGCTGGCCAAGGTGAGCCTGCTCAGCGAGACGTTCTGCCGGGTTCGCAGCGGCGCCGACGAGGGCTACGGCCTGGTCGAGATGGTGTTCGTGGGCCGCAACGCCCGCTACGGCTACCAGGGGTGGTGAGCATGGCCGACCGACCCGCACCCGACGAACTGCCCGCTCTGCTGGAACCGGTGCTGCGCGAACGCATCCCGGGTGCACAGCGGGCCCGCGTCACCGACTGGCGCGGCGCCGAGCGCGGCCTGTCCACCGAGACCTACCTGTTCACCCTGGCCGACGAGGACGGGACACCGTTGCGGCAGCTGGTGTTCCGGCGCCCGCCGGCGGTGAGCCTGTACGCCGACTACGACCTGGCCCGGCAGGTGCTGGTGATGAACCGGCTGGCCGGCACCGAGGTGCCGGTGCCGACGGTGTGCTGGCTGGACCGCGACGGCGGTCCGGTCGGCACGCCGTACTACGTCATGGAGCAGGTGCCGAACGTCGGCACCGTCGGGGATTTCCCGTCCTACCATGTCGCGGGGCTGTATCACGACGCCACCCCGCGGCAGCGCGAGGCGATGTGGTGGGGCTGCGTGGCGGCGATGGCCGCGGTGCACCGGCTGGACTGGCGGTCGTTGCGGCTGGAGAAGCTGCTGCTGCCCGAGCACGGCAGCCACCCGCTCGAGCAGATCGTCAACTACTACGCCGCCGCGCTGGACTGGGCCACCGACGGTACCCCGCGCCCCGAGCTCGCGGCGGCCGTGGACTGGCTGCGCACGCACTGTTACGAGGTCGAGGACCCGGTGCTGTGCTGGGGCGATGCCCGGCTGTCGAACGTCCTGTACGGCCCGGACCAGCGGATGGCGGCGGTGCTGGACTGGGAGATCGCCTACATCGGCGACCACGCCGCCGACCTGGCCTGGCTGCTGTTCCTGGACTGGGCCGTCTCCGACTACGAGGGGACACCGCGGCTGCCGGGCACGCCGAGCCGGGAGGAGACCATCCGCCGGTACGAGCAGCTCTCCGGCCGGCCGGTGACGCATCTGCACTACCAGGAGGTGCTCGCGGTGCTCGCGCTGTCGGTGCCGTTGTCGCGGATGGACGCCCGGCTGCGGTCCGAGGGTCTGATCGCCGACGGGTTCGACGTGCTCGGCTTCTGCGTCGCGCGGGTGCGCGAACTACTGGGCGGCTGACCCGACCCGGTGCACCGGGCACTCGGTGCCGGCGTGCGCGGCGATGATCGCCCGCAGCGTGCGCCGGCAGCGCCCGCAGTCCGCCCCGGCTCCGCACGCCTCGGCTATCTCCCTGGAGGTGCGGGCCCCGGCCGCGACGACCTCGCTGACCGTCTGGCTGGTGGCGCCGGTGCACAGGCAAACGAACATCAGCCCACCTGCCCCCCGACGGTGTCGATGCTCATCAGATACGTGAAGCTGCCGACGAACAGGCTCGGGTAGGCGCCCAGCCCGACGTGCTCCATCCACTCCGCGGAGTCGTCGGGATGCCGGATCCATTCCCGGGCCCGGGCCTCGTTCTCGATCTCCTGCAGGATGAGCACCTCGTGCCCGTCGTCGAGGGCCCGGTACACCCAGACCTTGCGCACCCCGGCGTCGCGCAGCCGGTCGGCCGCGGCGTGCACGTTGGTCATCAGTACGTCGACGTCGGGAACCGCGGCGATCGCGCCCACCACCACCCCGGCGATCGAGGTCTCCGGCGTGGGTTCGTCGAGGTCGACCTTCTCGACGACCTCGCCGCCGAAGATCGGCGGGATGTCGCGCACCCCGGCCGCGTCGAACCAGTCGAACAGCGCCGGCGAGCGCAGCAGTTCACGAATCGAATTCGGCTGCCGAATACCGATGGTGACGAATACCCGCCCGGGTTCCCAGAGCGAGCGGTAAACGACGACATGATGGGCGCCGATCCTGGCCAGCCCGTCCTGCTGACGCTGCATCCAGCGCCACCATTTCTCGACATCGTCGACGCGAAAATCGCAGGCGAAAACCAGCGAGTGCAATCGGTATTCACCCACCGTCCGCTCCTGCCACGCCACCTCGATCGCCATGGTTAGCCAAGCCTAACATTACTTAGCTAAGGCAGTCCAGAGTTACGGGCGGGTTCGTCGCCGGCCACCGCGAGAATCGCCCGGAACCCGCGTGTTCCAGCGGATAAGTGCTGGCAGTGCCCCCTTGGGTGGGCTAGGTTGAGGGACGTGGCGGGGCTCCGAAGCGCCCCGTCGTCACACATCGACAGCCCGCGATGTTAGGAGTCCGCCATGCAGGGCGATCCGGAGATCCTCAAGCTTCTCAACGAGCAACTCACCAGCGAACTCACCGCCATCAACCAGTATTTCCTGCATTCCAAAATGCAGGAGAATTGGGGTTTCACCGAACTCGCGAAAAAGACCCGCGAGGAATCGTTCGACGAAATGCATCACGCCGAGGCGATCACCGATCGCATTCTGATGCTCGACGGTCTGCCGAATTATCAGCGGTTGTTCTCGCTGCGGGTGGGGCAGACGTTGCGCGAGCAGTTCGAGGCCGACCTGGCGATCGAGTACGAGGTGGTCGAGCGGCTCAAGCCCGCCATCGTGCTGTGCCGGGAGAAGCGGGACACCACCACCGCGATCCTGTTCGAGCAGATCCTGGCCGACGAGGAGAAGCACATCGACTACCTGGAGAGTCAGCTGGAGTTGATGGACAAGCTCGGCGAGCAGCTCTACGCCGCCCAGTGCGTCTCCCGGCCGCCGACCAACTGACCCCGGCGGGCGGGGCGGCGGTGCCCGCCCGCCGAACAAAAGGCTAGCCTGTCTAATAAATCCGAACGGAAGGCAGGCATGACCGGAACCGAGGCGCCCCCACCGGCCGGCGAGCTCAAGGGCGGACCCGACCGGGTCAGCCCGCGACAGCGCAACCTGGTGTTCCTGGCGGTCCTGCTGGGCATGCTGCTGGCCGCGCTGAACCAGACCATCGTCGCCACCGCGCTGCCCACCGTGGTCGCCGACCTGGGCGGAGCCGGCCACCAGGCCTGGATCGTCACCAGCTACCTGCTGGCCTCCACCATCGTCACCGCCGTCGTCGGCAAGCTCGGCGATCTGTTCGGCCGCAAGACCGTCTACGCCGCGGCCGTGCTGTTCTTCATGGTCGGTTCGGTGCTCTCCGGGTTCGCCGGCTCGATGGGCATGCTGATGGCCGCCCGCGCCCTGCAGGGCATCGGTGGCGGCGCCATCATGGTCACCTCCAGCGCCCTCATCGGCGAGGTCATCCCGCTGCGCGACCGCGGCCGCTACCAGGGCGCACTGGGCGCGGTGTTCGGGGTGACGACGGTCATCGGCCCGCTGCTCGGCGGCTTCTTCACCGACCACCTGGGCTGGCGCTGGGCGTTCTGGTTCAACGTGCCGATCGGCCTGTTGGTGCTGGTCGTGTCGATGGTGGCCATCCCGGCGCTGGGCCGCACCGGCCGGGCGGTCATCGACTACGCCGGCATCCTGTTCGTCGGGCTGGGGGCGACCGGGCTCACCCTGGCCACCAGCTGGGGCGGCAGCACCTTCCCGTGGGGCTCGCCGACGATCATCGGGCTGTTCGTCGGCTCCGCGGTCGCGCTGGGGGTGTTCGTCGCGGTGGAGAACCGCGCGGCCGAGCCCATCCTGCCGATGCGGCTGTTCGGCGACCCGGTGTTCACCGTCTGCTGTGTGCTGTCGTTCATCGTCGGCTTCGCCATGCTCGGCGCGATGACGTTCCTGCCCACCTGGATGCAGTTCGTCGACGGGGTGTCGGCCACCGCCTCCGGGCTGCGCACGCTGCCGATGGTGGCCGGGCTGCTCATCACCTCCACCGGCGCCGGCGCGATCGTCGGCCGCACCGGCCGCTACAAGGTCTTCCCGGTGGCGGGGACCGCGATCATGACGGTGGCGTTCCTGCTGCTGAGCCGGATGGACGCGGCCACCCCGACGGTGCTGCAGGCGCTCTACCTGTTCGTGCTCGGCGCCGGCATCGGCATGTGCATGCAGGTGCTGGTGCTGGTGGTGCAGAGCACCACCGACTTCACCGACCTCGGCGTCGCCACCTCCGGGGTGACCTTCCTGCGCACCATCGGCAGCTCGTTCGGCGCGGCGATCTTCGGGTCGCTGTTCGCCAACTTCCTGTCCGACCGCATCGGCCCGGCGCTGGCGGCCGCCGGGGCCCCGCCCGAGGCCGCCGCCTCCCCGCAGGCCCTGCACCGGCTGCCCGACGAGGTGGCCGCCCCGATCGTCGACGCCTACGCCGACTCGCTCGGGCTGGTGTTCGGCTGGGCCGCCCCGGTGGCCGCCCTCGGCTTCGTGGTCGCGCTGCTGCTCAAGCAGGTGCCGCTGCGGGAGCTCGAGGAGACCGCCGCCGCCGACATGGGCGAGGGCTTCGCCATGCCCAGCGCCGAGTCCTCCGACCGGCTGCTCGAGGTCGCCGTCGCCCGGCTGCTGCGCAACACCCCCGACATCCGGTTGCGCGTGGTAGCCGCCGGCCCCGGCTGCGAGCTCGACGTCGCCGCGCTGTGGGCGCTGCTGCAGATCTACCGGCACAACCAGGTCCACGGCTCGGCCGAACTGACCCGCATCGCCGAGCACCGGCACGTGCCGCCGGAGGTGCTCGAACCCACCTTCGCCCGGATCGTCGACGGCGGGTACGCGCTGCGGGCCGGGGACCGGTTGTGGCTCACCCAGGCCGGGCTGCGCCAGGTGGAGGCGGTGATCGCGGCCCTGGTCGGCCGCATCGTCGACCGGCTGGCGGCCTCGCCGTCGTTCGAGGGCCGCCCCGACCGGGCCGAGGTGGAGGCCGCACTGGAACGCATCGCCCACCGGATGGTGCTGCAGCGCGACTGGTACGACGACGAGGCCCGGCCCAATACCGCACCTGCGGGGTGAGTCGCGCGTAGCATCAGCGGCCATGAGCCGGATCGGGGATTTCGCCGACGACGACGTGGCCGGCTGGATGTCGCGCTCCCCGGACCTGGGCGCGGCCCTGGCCGGGTTCAGCACCGCCGTGTACACGAAAAGCCGTCTGCCGCTGCGGGTTCGCGAAGCCGCGCGGATCGTGGTGGCGCACGCCAACGAATGCACGGTGTGTATCAACGCCCGGACCGCCGAGGGCGCCGGCGCCGGGTTGGACGAGGCGTTCTACGCCCACGCCGCACAGTGGCGCGACTGGCCCGGATACACCGAGACCGAACGCATCGCGATGGAGTTCGCCCACCGCTTCGCCACCGACCACACCGGGCTGCGCGAGGACGAGCAGTTCTGGGCCCGCGCCAAACAGCACTTCGACGACGACCTGCTGGCCGACCTGGCCCTGTCGTGTGCGCTCTGGCTCGGCATGGGCCGGATGTTGCGCACGCTCGACATCGGCCAGGCCTGTGCCCTGACCCTGTAGGCCCGACCCGTGACACGAACATGACCCGAATGTCGGCCAAACCGCTTGCCGCCGCGGCGATCGCCCAGCTGGAGTCGGACGGGGTGGCGACGCTGATCGGCACCGTGGTCAACCCCGCCGGCCTCGTCCACGCCAAGATGGTGCCGCTGCGCCGGATGGGGGCCTTCGCCGACCCGGGGCTGGGCGCCAGCCCGGTGTTCCACGCCTTCGCCATCGACCAGACCGGCATCGCGTTCAGCGACACCCTGGGCGTGGTGGGCGACCAGCGGGTGCGCATCGACCTGGGCGCGCTGCGCATCCTCGGCGAGGGCTTCGCCTGGGCACCCGGCAACTTCTTCGACCAGGACGGCAACCCCGACCCGCACTGCAGCCGCGGCGTGCTGGCCCGGGTGGAGGAGCGGCTGGCCGCCGCCGGGTTCACCGCCCAGGTGGGCCACGAGCTGGAGTTCATCCTCGTCGACGCCGACGGCGAGCAGCTGCCGTCGCGGCTGTGGGCCCAGTACGGGCTGGCCGGGGTGCTCGAGTTCGAGGGCTTCGTGCGCGACGTGATGGACGCCGCCGCGGCCTCCGGGGTGGGCGTCGAACAGTTCCACCCCGAGTACGGGCGCCACCAGTTCGAGATCTCGCTGGCCCCGCAGCCGCCGGTGGCCGCCGCCGATCAGCTGGTGATGATGCGCATCATCGTCGGCCGGGTCGCCCGCCGCTACGGGATGCGGGTCAGCCTGTCCCCGGTGCCGTTCGCCGGTGGCGTGGGTTCCGGTGCCCACCAACACTTCTCGCTGCTGCACAACGGCGAGCCGGTGTTCTCCGGCGGGGACGGCCCGCACGGCATGACCCGGGTCGGCGAGGCCGCGATGGCCGGGCTGGTGTCCGGGCTGCCCGAGGCGCAGGGCGTGCTGTGCGGTTCGGTGCTGTCCGGCCTGCGCATGCAGCCCGGGTTCTGGGCGGGCGCGCACATCTGCTGGGGCACCGAGAACCGGGAGGCCGCGGTGCGGTTCCTGCCCGGCGGGCCGAGCAACCCGCACGGTGCCAACGTCGAGGTCAAGGTCATCGACGCCACCGCCAACCCGTACTTCGCCTCCGCGGTGCTGCTCGGGCTGGCCCTCGACGGCATCGAGCGCGAACTGGCGCTGCCGCCGGAGATCACCGTCGACCCGGCCAAGCTCGGCGACGAACAGCGCCGTGCCGCCGGCATCGTCGAACTGCCGCGGGCCCAGGCCGAGGCGCTCGACGTGCTGGACCGCTCCACGCTGATCCGGCGCATCCTGGGTGATCCGGCCGTCGAGGCGATCCTCGGCGTGCGCCGCTACGAGCAGCAGCACTACGGCGGCCGGCCGCTGGAGGAGCTGGCCGAGCGGTTCCGGCTGGCCTGGAGCGTCTAGCGCGGTGACCGCCCCGGTGATCGCCGAGCATCTGGCCCGGGTGCCGCTGATCGACCACCACGTGCACGGCTGTTGGGTCGACGCGGTCGACCGGGCCCGGTTCGAGAACGGCCTCAACGAGGCCAACACCGAACCGCTGGCACCGTTCGACTCCGGCTTCGACACCCAGGTGGGGTTCGCGGTGCGCGCCCACTGCGCCCCGCTGCTGGGCCTGCCGGCGCACGCCGAGGCCGACGAATACTGGCGCCGCCGGGCCGAACTCGACCCGGTCGAGCTGGCCGGGCGGATGCTGCGCGGTGCCGGGGTGAGCGACTGGCTGGTCGACACCGGCTTCGCGGCCGGGGTCGCCGACCCGGCGCAGGTGGCCGCGCTGTCGGGCGGGCGGGCACACGAGATCGTGCGCCTGGAGTCCGTCGCCGAACAGGCCGCCGCGGCCTGCGGCAGCGGTGCGGACTACGCCGACACGTTCGAGCGGCTGCTGCACGAGCGGGCCGCGACGGCGGTGGGCACCAAGTCGGTCCTGGCCTACCGCGGCGGGTTCGCCGGGGAGCTGTCCGAACCCGGCCCGGCGGAGGTGGCCGCGGCCGCCCAGCGCTGGATCGACGCCGGCGGCACCCGGCTCACCGACCGGGTGCTGCTGCGGTTCGGGCTGTACGCGGCGCTGCGGCTGGGCAAGCCGCTGCAGCTGCACGTCGGGTTCGGCGACCGCGACTGCGACCTGCACACCACCAACCCGCTGTACCTGCTGGACTTCCTGCGGGCCGGCGGCGACACCCCGGTGGTGCTGCTGCACTGCTACCCGTACGAGCGGGAGGCCGGCTACCTGGCGCAGGCGTTCAACCACGTCCACCTCGACGCCGGGCTGGCCACCAACTTCCTCGGCGCCCGGTCGGCCGCACTGCTGGCCCGCCTGCTCGAGCTCGCCCCGTTCCGCAAGATCCTGTACTCCTCGGACGGGTTCGGCCCGCCCGAGCTGCACTACCTCGGCGCCGAGCTGTGGCGGCGCGGTCTGACCCGGGTGCTGGGCGGCTTCGTCGACGCGGGGGAGTGGAGCACCGCCGACGCGATCCGGGTGGCGAACCTGATCGCCCATGAGAATGCCTGCCGCGTCTACGGATTGGACGCCCCGGCCGCGTCGTGAGGCTCAGACCAACCCGGTCGCGTCGAAGATCCAGGACTGGTCGGCGTCGGCCAGGTCGGCCAGCCAGGTCGGCGGCGCGGCGTTGGCCAGCATGCCCATGTCCCAGTAGTCCTTCCACAGGGTGACCTTGCCGTCGCGCACCCGGTGCACCGAGACGAACGGCAACCGCACCGACTCCCCGGTGGGCCAGCACCAGGTCTCGGCGTGCTCGTAGAGCACGTCGGTGCCGTTGCCGACCAGCAGCCCGTCGTGGTTGGTGTAGGACGCCAACGGCTCCAGCCCGATCCGCAGCCGTTTGACGATGTCCTCCGGGCCCCGCGCGGCCGCCGCCGGCCCCACCGGCACGTCGTAGTAGATGCAGTCGTCGGCGAGAAACCCCTTGACCGCGTCCCAGTCCCGCGCCGCCAGCGCCCGCCACAGGCCGCGCACCGCGTCCTCAGCCGACACCGGCCAACTCCGCGTCCGGCTGCGGGGCGGGCATCCGCCGCCCGGCCCGCAGGAACCGTCCGGTGCGCACCCGGCCGAGCAGGTCGGTGGGCTCGTCGTCGAGGAACACCGCCCGGCCGCCGACGAACACCGCCGAGACCACCCCGTCGTTGCGGTTGACCATCCGCGACAGCCCGCCGTAGTGCGCCACCGGCTGTTCGGCGTAGGCCTCGAGTCGCTCGTCGAGACCGGCCGGGTCGACGACCACCACGTCGGCGCGGTCGCCGGGCCGCAGATGGCCGGCGTCCAGGCCGTACCAGTCCGCCAGCTCCCCGGTCAGCCGGTGCACCGCCTGCTCGACGGTCAGGAACGGCCGGCCCGCCCGCTCGGCGTCGCGCACGTGCCGCAACAGCCGCAGCCCCATGTTGTAGAACGCCATGTTGCGCAGGTGCGCCCCGGCGTCGGAGAAGCCCATCTGGATGCCGGGCTCGGCGGCGAGCTTGCGCAGCACCTCCGGCCGGTGGTTGGAGATGGTGGTGCGCCAGCGCAGCGCCCGGCCGTGTTCGACGACGAGGTCCAGGAAGGTGTCGACCGGGTGCTGCCCGCCGCGCTCGCGGCCGACCTGACCGAACGATTTGCCCACCACGCCGGGATCCGGGCAGGCCACGATCTCGGTGTCGAAGAAGTCGCGCTGCCAGACCCGGATGCCGAGTTTGTTCTCGTAGTCGCGGCGGAACCGGCGGCGGTAGTCGGGGTCGGCGAACATGCGGTTGCGCTCGATCTCGTCGCGCAGGTGCAGCGCGGCCGCACCCGAGCCGAACTCCTCGAACACCACCAGGTCGATGCCGTCGGCGTAGACCTCGAACGGGACCGGCAGGTGCTGCCAGCGGAAGTCGCCGCCGAGCCGGTTGACCAGCCGGGCGGCCGGGCCGAGCAGGTGGATGCTGTACGGGTTGGCCTTCACGTCGGCCGCCGACAGCAGGCTGGTCTTGAGCTTCGGCCGCCCGATGCCGAGCGACTGCGCGGCCTGCGAGACCAGGTTGAACGGGTTGGCGATGTCCGGGCCGGACTGCAGCACCCGGCCGGTGCGCCGCAGGATCGCCTTGAGCCGGCGCAGCTCCCGGGGGCGGGCGAACGTCGACGGCAGCGTGCGGGACCGGCACCGGTCGCCGTCGACCTTGTCGAACAGCAGCTGCTGCGAGGACATCCCGACGAACCCGGCCGCCAGCGCGGCGCTCAGCCAGCGCTCCATCTGGGCCTGTTCGGCCGCGGTGGGCCGGACGTCGT
Source organism: uncultured Mycolicibacterium sp. (assembly GCF_937941905.1). GTDB lineage: Bacteria > Actinomycetota > Actinomycetes > Mycobacteriales > Mycobacteriaceae > Mycobacterium. The sequence goes on from NZ_CALDGS010000068.1 coordinate 64,799, forward strand.
GCCGGGTGGCGCGGTCCAGTCCCATGGTGGCCGCGCGGATGTCGGAGTGGCCCAGGAAGGCCGCGACGTTCGGGCCGAGCGGGCGGTCCTCGAGCGCGGCGATGTAGCCCTCGGCGGTGGTCCAGTGCTTGTGCCGGCGCACCGCGTCGATGACGTGCTCGCGGGGGATGGCCTCCACCCGGCCGAAGATGTCCCCGGCGTCGACCGGGTCGCAGTGCACCGTCGACAGCGAGCACGAGCCGACCAGCACGGTGGTCACTCCGTGGCGCAGCGACTCGGCCAGCGCCGGACCGTCGAGCACCTCGACGTCGTAGTGGGTGTGGATGTCGAGCATGCCGGGAAGCACCCACTTGCCGGTGGCGTCGACGACGAGCGGGCAGCCGGTCTCGTCGAGCGGCTCGGCGCTGATCGCCGCGACCCGGCCGGCCCGGATGCCGATGTGGCGGATCGCCGACGGTCCGCCGGTGCCGTCGAACCAGCGGCCGTTGCGGATCACCGTGTCGTAGGTCACAGCCCGATGGAACCGTCCCGGTGTGTGCGATGTCAACGGATTCGGCGGGAATCGGCCGAACCGGTGCCGGACGCCGCCGGGCGGCGCATACTCGCCGCGTGACCCCCTTGCAGCGCTACATCGCCGAGGAGATCGCCACCGACCACGCCGACGGGCTGCTGACCCGGCGGGAGGCGCTGCGCCGCCTCGTCCTGCTCGGCATCGGCAGCGCGGCCGCGGCGGCGCTGCTGGCGGCCTGCCGCACCGAGCGCACCGCCACCGACGCGCCGGTCACCTCCACCGGGCCCGCCACCGTGACCGCCCCGCCGGGTGCCGACACCGCCCTGCCCACCCTGCCGGTGAGCTGGGCCGGGCCGCGCGGCGAGCTGCAGGGGGCGTGGGCCGAGGCGCCCGGCGCCCGCGGCGGGGTGCTCGTCGTGCACGAGAACAAGGGCCTGACCGACTGGGTGCGCTCGGTGGCCGGCCGGTTCGCCGGGATCGGCTACTCGGCGCTGGCCGTCGACCTGCTGTCCGGCCACGGTGGGACCGCGAGCTTCGACGACCCGGCCCGGGCCACCGCGGTGCTCGGCGCCACCCCGGCCGCCGACCTCGTCGCCGACCTGCGCTCCGGCATCGCCGAACTCGGCCGCCGGGTGCCCAACCGCCGGCTGGCCGCGGTCGGGTTCTGCATGGGCGGGGGACTGGTGTGGCAGTTGTTGGCCGCCGGTGCCGCGGAGCTGGCCGCCGCCCTGCCGTTCTACGGGCCGTGCCCCGACGACGCCGACTTCTCCGGGTCGAAGGATGTTGCGGTGCTTGCCTTCTACGGGTCACTGGACCGTCGGGTGAACGCCACGCTGACCTTCGCCCGCGCCGCGCTGGAGCGCGCCGGGATGGTCTACGACCTGGTCACCGAGACCGACGCCGACCACGCCTTCTTCAACGACACCGGCCCGCGCTACAACCCGGCCGCCGCCGCCGACGCCTGGCGGCGCAGCACCGACTGGCTGGCCCGCTACGTGGGTTGAGCCGGTCCCGGCCCGGTGCGCACCAGTTCCACCACCGGGATGGGTCGCGCGGTGCTGCGCCGGTACTCGGCGAACTGCGGCAGCAGCGCGGCCTGCCGGGCGTAGACCTCCGCGCGTTCGGCGCCGGTGAGCACCCGGGCGGTCGCCGGGAACGCTCCGGTGCCCAGCTCGACCGCGACATCGGGGTGGGCGAGCAGGTTGCGGTACCAGGCCGGATCGGTATCGGCGCCGCCGTTGGTGGCGAACACGTAGATCCGGCCGTCGTCGAGCAGCGGAACCAGCGGGGTGAGGTAGTCCCGGCCGGACCTCGCGCCGCGGTGGTGCAGCAGCAGCATCGGTTTGCCCTCGAACACCCCGCCGACCCTGCCGCCGTGCGTCCGGAACTCCCGGATCACCTCGCGGTTGAACGCGTCGGAACCGCCGGTCTGCCGCCGAGCCTCGCCCATGATGGCGCCCCCTTGCCGTCCCGCCCGACGCTATACCGTCACGACAGGTAGCGCACCCCCTCGACCGGCTCGAACCGGTACCCGAGACCGCGCACGGTGGTCAGCACCTGCGCGTACGGCCCGAGCTTGACCCGCAGCCGGCTCATGTGGGTGTCGACGGTGCGGGTCGACACGTCGTGGCGGCCCTGCCACACCGTGGCCAGCAACTCCTCCCGGCTCACCGCCCGGTGCGGGGCCGCGGCCAGCGTGCAGAGCAGCTCGAACTCGCGGTAGGTCAGCCGCGCGGCCACCCCGTCGACGAGCACCCGCCGGCCGCGGCGGTCGATGTGCAGGCCGCGGGCCGGGGCGGGGATGCGCACCCGGGCCACCGCGGGTGCGACGACCGCTCCGCGGGCCCGCACCCCCGGTACCGCGGCGGTGATCCGGTCGGCGAACTCGTCGGCCAGAGCGGCGGTGCGGTAGGCGGTCTCGGCCGTCCCGGCGGGTACGTCGAACACCAGCACCACCTGCAGCGGAGCGGCGTTGTCGGTCGGGATCGCCGGAACGGCAGGTCGCACGGCGTCACTGTGTCCGGCCCGCACCGCGCATCGCAAGGGTTCGGTTCGCCGTGAACACAATTCGTCGCCGGGCCGATTGTGACGAAATGTTACGGCCTAACGTTCACGCTGAATTCAGGCCTTCAGCAACGCCGTTGGCGCTCATACCGTCGGTCGGTCGACACGCTCTTGATGCGCACGAAGGAATCTGCAATGACCGAAGTCTCAGCCGTCACGGCATCACGGCCAGCCGCCGGGCCGGGCGAGCCCGAACGCCGGTTGCGCGGCCGGCTCGGGGTGGCCGCGATCGTGTTCATGGTGGTGGCCGCGGCCGCCCCGCTCGGCGTCATCGGCGGCGTCGTGCCGCTGGGCCTGGCCGCCGGCAACGGCGCCGGGTTCCCGGCCACCTTCGTCCTGTCCACGCTGATCCTGCTGCTGTTCGCGGTCGGGTTCACCGCGATGACCCCCTACGTCGAGGAGGCCGGCGCGTTCTTCTCGTACGTGCGCCGCTCGCTCGGCTTCCCGGTCGGCATCGGCATCGCGTTGGTGGCCCTGGTGTCCTATGTCGCCCTGGAGGCCGCCGTCTACGGGCTGCTCGGCCCGGCCGGGGCGGCCGTGGTCGAGTTGCTGGGCGGGCCCGCGCTGCCGTGGTGGCTGTTCGCGGCGGCGGCGTTCGCGCTCATCACCTACCTGGGCTACCGCAACATCGAGCTGAGCAGCCGGGTGCTGGCGGTGCTGCTGTCCGCCGAGATCGCCATCGTCGTCGCACTCGACCTGGTCATCGTGGCACGCGGCGGCGACCACGGCCTGTCCACCGGAATCCTGGAACCGGCAACGGTTTTCGGCGGAAACCTGGGGATCGGGCTGCTGTTCGCGATCATCAGCTACGTCGGCTTCGAGGCGACCGCGATCTTCCGCGACGAGGCCCGTGAGCCGCGCCGCACCATCCCGCGCGCCACCTACACCGCGCTGCTGCTGATCGGCGTGTTCTACGCGGTCACCAGCTGGGCGCTGGTCTCGGCCTGGGGCGACGAGCAGGCGGTGGCCCGGGCCGCCGACGCCGGCGACACCTTCCTGGGCGACACCGCGGCCCGCTACATCGGCGTGATCGGCGCCGACGTCATCACCGTGCTGTACTTCACCAGCCTGTTCGCCTGCATCCTGGCGTTCCACAACGTCGCCGCGCGCTACCTGTTCGCGCTGTCGCAGCGCGACGTGCTGCCGGCGGGACTGAGCCTCCCGCACCCCGAACACGGCTCGCCGCACCGCGCCTCGCTGTGGATCTCGGCGGTGGTCGCGGTGAGCGTGGCGGCCGCGGCGGTGCTCGGGCTGGACCCGGCCGCGCAGTTCTACACCTGGTTCGCCGGCACCACCACCGTCGGGATCGTGCTGCTCATGCTGGCCACCTCGGTCGCGGTGCTGGCGTTCTTCGCCCGCGACCGGCGCGGGCACTCGGTGTGGCGGGTGCTGGTGGCGCCGACGCTCGGGCTGGTCGGGCTGGCCGTGGCACTGACCCTGATCCTGGGCAACCTGCCCGACCTGGTGGGCGGCTCGGCGGTGCTGGGCTGGGTGATCGTCGGCCTGCTGGCCGGGGCGTTCGTCGCCGGCACCGTCGTCGGCACCCGGGTGGGCGACCGGGCGGAGGTGACCGCATGACCGCCGTCGACCACACCGCGCGCACCGTCGGCGCCGCCGAGCAGCACCTGCTGGCCGGCATCGAGGACGGGACGCTGCGCGAAATCGAGGTGGCCTGGAGCGATCCGTTCGGCCACGCCCAGGGCAAGCGCATCCCGGCCGGGCAGTTCCTGGACCGGGCCCGCGGGGCCGGCTTCGCCTTCTGCGAGGCGTCGCTGGGCTGGAACACCGACGGCACGGTGCTGGACTCGCTGCGGCTGACCAACTGGTCCGGCGGCTACCCCGACGTCTACGCGGTGCCCGACCTGACGACGTTCCGGCGGCTGCCGTGGCGTCCACAGGCCGGCCACGTCGTCTCCGACATCGTCACCCACGAACGCAAGCCCTCCCCGCTGGATCCGCGGGCGGTACTGCGCCGGGTGCTCGACCGGCTGGCCGGGCTCGGCTACACCGCGAAGGTGGGGGTGGAGCTGGAGTTCTACCTGCTCGACGCGGACGGCTCGCCGTTCCAGCCCGACATCCACGCCTACTCGCTGGAGAACGCCAACGCGCTGGAACCGCTGTTCTCCGAACTCGGCGAGGTGCTCGGCGCCTTCACCCGGCTGGAGGGGCTGCAGACCGAGTACGGGCCCGGCCAGGTCGAGGCCAACCTGCGCTACGACGACGCGCTGACCGCCGCCGACGACGCGGCCCGGCTGAAGTACGCCGCCAAGGAGATCGCCCGCCGGCACGGCCGCATCGCCAGCTTCATGGCCAAGCCGTTCGCCGAGCACTCCGGATCCTCGGCGCACCTGCACATCTCGCTGTGGCGGGACGGCGAACCGGCGTTCGCTCCGGTCGACGGCGAGGAGAACGAGATCGCGCTGTTCGCCATCGCCGGGCTGCTCGAGCACCTGCCGGCCATCACCCTGTTCGGCGCGCACACCGTCAACGCCTACCGGCGGTTCGAGCCGGACTCGTTCGCGCCGACCACGGTGACCTGGAGCCGCGACAACCGCAGCGCGGCGGTGCGGTCGCTGGTCGAGCACGACCCGGCCGCCACCCGCATCGAGCTGCGCAGCGGCGCGGCCGACGCCAACCCGTACTGGTTGGTGGCCGCCGCGCTGGCCGCCGTGGTCGCCGGGCTGGAGGCGCGCCGGCGCCCACCCGCCCCGGCCTCGGGCAACCTGTACGGATCGGGCCCGGCGCTGCCGGAGAACCTCGGTGCGGCAATCGATTCGGCGGTTGCCGACGAGGTCCTCGGCGCGATCCTGGGCGAGGACTCGGTGCTCGACTTCGCCGCGCTGGCGCGCAGCGAGTGGGCGGAGTTCTCCCGCCAGGTCAGCGACTGGGAACGGCGACGCTACCTCACCGCGTCATGAGCGGCCCGCGGTTCGGCATCTGGGCGCCGGTCTACGGCAACCACGGCGCGCGGCACCATCCCGACGATCTGCCCGACGCCTCCTACCGGCGCAACCGGGATCTGCTGCTGCGGGCCGAGCAGCTCGGGTTCGACGCGACCCTGGTGGCCCAGCACGTCATCCATCCCAGCAACACCGAGGACGACGTGCTGGAGACCTGGTCCACCCTGGCCGCGCTAGCCGAGGCGACCAGCCGCATCGAACTCATCGGGGCGATCAAGCCGTTGCTGTTCAACCCGCTGGTGTTCGCCAAACTCGCCGGCAACGTCGCCGACATCGCCGCGGGCCGGTTGTCGATCAACGTGGTCAGCGGCTGGTTCCTGCCCGAGCTGGAGGGGCTGGGGCTGGACCCGCTGTCGCACGACGAGCGCTACGCCTACACCCGCCGCTGGCTGGAGGCGGTGCTGGCGCTGTGGGACGGCAAGCGGGTGCAGCTCGGCGATCCCACCGGGCATCCCGCGCTGGTGCGGCCGGTGCCGGAGCACCCGCCCACGGTCTACTTCGGCGGGGAGTCCGAGCCGGCCCGGGCGCTGGCCGCCGAGTACGCCGACGTGTTCTTCATGAACGGCCGGCCGCTGCCGGACACCGTGGCGCTGATCGAGGACCTGCGGGCCCGGCCGCGCCACGGCGAACCGCTGCGGTTCGGGCTCTCGGCGTTCGTCATCGCCCGCGACACCGAGGCGCAGGCACAGGCCGAACTCGAGCACCTGCTGGCGCTGCAGGAGGCCGAACGGCGCCCGGAGATCTCGTCGGGCAACGACCCGGACACCGCGATGTACAAGGTGCTGGCCGGTACCCGGCGGGTGGGCTCCAACGGCGGCACGCTGGCCGGCCTGGTGGGCAGCTACGAACAGGTGGCCGAGCGGATCGCGGCGTTCCACGCCGCCGGCGTCGAGCTGTTCATGCTGCAGTTCCAGCCGATCGAATCGGAGCTGGACCGCTTCGCCACCCACATCCTGCCTGAATTCCGTTGATACCGAAGGAGAGTCCGATGACCGCAGTCCCGGTCGCGCCCCGCCCGCGCTATCCGGAGACACCGCTGGGCGGCACGGTGGCCGAGCGGCTGGCCCGGCTGCCGGAGATCGTCGACGACCTGCGCCGGGCCGACCCGGCCGCCGAACGCGACCGGGTGCTGCAGTACGACGCGGTGCGGCGGCTGCGGCATGCCGGGATCCTGGGGCTGCGGGTGCCGCAGCGCTACGGCGGGCCGGGCGGGTCGGCCCGGGACGTGCTCGGGGCGGTCGTGCGGATCGCCCGCGGCAGCTCCAATGTCGCCCAGGCCCTGCGCGCCCACTTCGGGTTCGCCGAGCGGCTGTTGAGCAACCGGGCCACCGAGGCCGAACGGCAGCGCTGGTTCCCGTACTTCACCGAGGGGGTGGTGTTCGGCAACGCGATCACCGACGCCGCCGGCAAGGCACCGTCGAGTGCCGACACCAAGGTGCTGGCCGGGCCGGACGGGGTGCTGCGGCTCAACGGCCACAAGTTCTACTCCACCGGCACGCTCTACGCCGACCTGATCGCGGTGTCGGCGGTCGACGCCGAGGGCCGCGATGTGCAGGTGATCGTGCCCACCGACCGCGCGGGTGTCGAACTCTACGACGACTGGGACGGATTCGGGCAGCGCACCACCGCCAGCGGCGGCACCCGGTTCACCGACGTGCTGGTGCGGCCGGAGGAGGTCACCACCGTCTCCGACGGCCGCCACCTCGGCCACAGCACCACCTTCCTGCAGCTGTACCTGGCCGCGGTGGCGGCCGGGATCGCGGCCGCGGTGGCCGACGACGCGGTGGCCTTCGTGCGGGAACGGGCCCGCCCGGCCGCGCACGCGCTGGCCGACACCGCCACCGCCGACCCGTTCACGCTGCAGGCGGTGGGGGAGATCGCCGCCGACGCCGCCGCGGCCGAGGCGCTGGTGCTCACCGCCGCCGACGCGATCGACGACCTGGTGGACGGCGGCCGGGTGGCCGATCCGGAGGCGCTGGCCGAACTGGCCGTCACCGTCGCCAAGGCGCAGCTGGTGGCCGAGCGGCTCACCCTGCACGCCGCCGAGCGGCTGTTCGACACCGGCGGGGCGTCGGCGACGGCGCGGTCGCTCAACCTGGACCGGCACTGGCGCAACGTCCGCACCGTGGCCAGCCACAACCCGCTGGCCTACAAGGCCTACGCGGCCGGTGACCACGCGGTCAACGGCACCTGGCCGCCCGCCAACGGCTACTTCTGAGCGGTTTGGTCGGCAGCCCGGTGGGAACACCCCGGGCACAGGCCGGCCGCACCGGCCCCGAACCGAAGGAGCCGAGATGGATGGCAACACCGTGGTGTGGATCGTGCTGGCCGTCGTGCTGGTGCTGATCGTGCTGGCGGTCGTGGCGCTGCTGGCGCGCAACCGCCGCACCGCGCACCGGCGGCTGGAGGCCGAGCGGCTGCGTGAGCAGATGGATCGCCGGGCGCGCGAGGTGCAGCAGCGCGAGCACATCGCCGCCGAGACCGACGCCCGGGCCCGCGCCGCGCAGGCGGAGGCCGAGGCCAAGGCCGCCGAGGCGGCCCGGTTGCAGGGTGTGGCCCGCACCCACCAGGAGGCGGTGGGCTCGTCGCGGGAGGATCTGCAGGCTCAGCAGGAGCGGCTCGCCGAACTCGATCCCGAGACGCAACAGCGGCGCTGAGCGGGTCTGTCGGTCCCATGCCCTAGCATCGAACGCATGTTCGATGAGGTGGATCCGGCCGAGCTGCGGGAGCGGCTGAGGCAACTCAGCGATGCCGAGTTGATCGAGCGGATCGTGGCGTGGGACCGGCTCGCCGCGTGGGCCGCGGCGGTACGGATCTCCGCCGAGGCGGAGTTGGCGAAACGGCGTGCCCGAGTGGCCCCCGAACTCGGGCCGGGGGATTCGGGCTGAGCGACTCGGGTTGACTCGGGTTGGGCCGGCTGCGCCGGTGAGGGTCTTTCGGCCATCCCGTGTTGTCCGACCCCCGGTCTACCATGCGCGGTATGGGGGAGGAACCGGTAATCGGGGCGCCGAGCGAGGACTATCCGACCGTCATCGCCCGGAGGTGGCCACCGATCATCGCGGCGGTGACGGCGTTGGTGTTGTTGGCCGGTGCGGGTGCGCTGGCGGCGCCGGGCGTGATGCACGGCCGCCCGATCGAGGGCGAGCCGACCGCGAACGCCGCCGAGGTCGAGGCCGTGCGGGTCGAGCGTGCGGCCGCCGAGGAGGCGGCGCGCATCGCCGCCGAGAAGGCGGCACTGGCCGCGCTCGAGGACGAGGTGCTCGACAGCCTGCGCCGACACTTCAATGACCCGGAGCGCACCTGGCTGGGGATCGACGTCCTGAACATCGGCCTGGTGCGGGTGGCCGAGAACCGTTACGAGGGCCTGGTGGAGTTGACGGCGGACGGCGGCTCGCCGACGAACGTCAAGATCGAGGTGCACGCCGACGGCCGGACGCTGATCTGGGAGCTCGACCGCGACGATCTGCTGCGGCTGTTGTGGTGACCGCCGACCGTGGCTCGGCCGGCCTCGCCTACACCAGTGCCGCCGCGAGCGCGACGGCGCACACCGCGACCACTCCGAGTGCCACGGCGGCGACGACTTCCGGCCGTCGGTACCAATGCGGTTGTGGCTGATCAGGATTCGAATATGGCGGCAGTGGATACACGATCGCCCCCCGGAACTGACACCCGACCCCGGTTCGAGGCCCGGCTCCGATTGTGCGCCGCCCCACCGACAACCGGCCCGGCTTGCTCACCGCACCTCGGTCCAGGCCACCGGTAGCCGCTTGATGCCGTGGATGAACGCCGAGTGCAGCCGGTCCGGCTCGGCGGTGGCGGTGAGGTCGGGCAGCCGCCGGCGCAACTCCTCGAAGGCCACCGCGATCTCGCGGCGGGCCAGGTTGGCACCCAGGCAGAAATGCACGCCGCCGCCACCGAATCCCAGGTGCGGGTTGGGATGGCGGCGCACGTCGAATCTCCACGGGTTGTCGAACCGGGTCTCGTCCCGGTTGGCCGACTGGTACCACAGGCTCACCTTGTCGCCGGCCCGCAGCCGCACCCCGGACAGTACGGTGTCGCGCAGCACGGTGCGGCGCATGTAGGCCACCGGCGATGCCCACCGCACGATCTCCTCCACCGCGGTGGGGGTGAGCTCCCCGAAATGCTCCCACCAGTCCGCACGCTGTTCGGGATAGCGGCTGAGCGCCAGCAGCCCGTGGGTGATCGCGTTGCGCGTGGTCTCGTTGCCGGCCACCACCAGCAGGATGAAGAACGACGCGATCTCGGCCGAGGTGAGCCGCTCACCGTCGACCTCGGCCTGCACCAGCGCGGTGGTCAGGTCGTCGCGCGGGCTGCGGCGGCGGTCCTCGGCCAGTTCGGCGGCATAGGCGCCGATGTCGACGGCCACGCCGAAGAACTCGTCGAAGTCGGTGGTCAGGTCCGGGTCGCCGAACCCGAGAATCACGTTGGTCCAGTGGAAGATTCGCTCCCGGTCCGGCTCCGGGATGCCCATCATGTCGCAGATGATCTGCAGCGGCAGCGGCCCGGCGAACTCGGTCACCAGCTCGGCCCGGCCGTCGGGGTGGCGGTCGATCAGCCCGGCCACCAGCCGCCGCGCCCGGTCGCGCACCGCCGCCTCGGTGCGGGCCACCACCCGTGGGGTGAACGCGCTGCGCACGATGCCGCGCAGCCGACCGTGCCGCGGGTCGTCCATGGCGATCATCGACCCGAAGTACTCGGCGAGCTCCGGGTTCTGATCGCCGAGCGTGATGCCCGAGGCGGAACTGAACACCTCCGGGTGCCGGCTGGCCCGCAGGACGTCGTCGTAGCGGGTCAGCGCCCAGTGACCGCGGCCGGCGGCGCCGCCGTCGAGCACGAACTCCCGGTGCCAGGACACCGGTGCCTCGCGGCGCAGCGTGGCGAACGCGGCGTCGCGCACGTCGTCGTCCGCACCCCAGAACGCCCAGTCACCGAGGTCGATCTCGGCCAGCGGCAGCGGTGGCGGCGCCGTGCCGTTGGTCGGTGTCGCGATCCCCATGGCGCCCCCTCCGCCGGTGCAGGTGCGATGGCGCCAGCGTAGACCTCAGCACCCGTCGCGGGGGCGGCCTTCGTGTCCCGGCCTGCCGTGGGTGCGGCGCCGCTCCTTCATCCGCGCCTCGTGCACGTGCCGCAGCCCCTGCTGCAGCTCGTCGCGGACCCGGCGCTCGTGGTCGCGGAACACCGACCAGTAGTCGTCGTCGAACTCCTCGACCACCTGGAAGGTCCACCGCCCGGGCAGCACGTTGCGCCCCACCAGGTCGGTCTCCAGCCGGTCGGCGACCTCCGGATGCCCGGCGGCGCGCAGCTTATCGCAGGCCTCGCCGAGCAGCAGGTCGGCCCGGCCGATGAGCTGGTGGAACGAGTACAGGTGGCCGCGGGCGCGCTCGACCCACTCCAGCGCCTCGGAGACGGCGCCCACCGCCTCGACGGTCTCGTCGTCGGCCGCGGGCCGGCGGTCGACGTCGGCCGGGGTGTCGTCGAATGTGCGGGTCATTCCGCCCGGATACCCCGCGCCGGCCGCCGGCAACCGTCGTCAGCGCGGCGGGTCGTCGGTGTCGGGCTGCTGGTCGTCGTGGTGGGCGATCCCGTAGACGTGCTCGGGGGCGATCACCTCGGTGATCGCCCGGCCCAGCCGGGTCGACGGCTCCTCGTCGTCGTGGGCGATGTTGGTGTTCAACTCGATCACCAGGGTGGTCCGCTCCTCCGGCAGGTACGCGGCGACGGTCTGGTACCCGGGCAGGCTGCCGTTGTGGCCGATCCAGCCGTTGATGTCGAACAGGCCCAGGCCGTAGCCGTTCTCCGGCGGCATGTCCGGCGTGGTGACCGTCTCCAGCCGGGCCCGCTGGGTCTCCGGCTTGAGCAGCCGACCGTCGGCCAGCGCCTCGGCCCACACCCGCAGATCGTCCAGGGTGGAGATCATTCCGCCGGCCGCCCAGGCCCACGACGGGTTCCAGTCGGTGGCGGTCACCGCCTCGTCGCCGTCGACCTCGGTGTACCCCTCGGCGTGCGGCTTCGGGAAGGTGCTGTCGGTGGGAAAACTGGTGTCGCGCAGGTCGAGTGGCTCGGCGATGCGCTCGGTGATCACCTCGCCGAGCGGGCGGCCGGTGACCTTCTCCACCACCAGCCCGAGCAGCACGGTATTGGTGTTGCTGTACTCGAAGCCCGCACCCGGTTCGAAGTTCACCGGCTCGGCGAAGGCGTAGTCGAGCAGCTCCTGGGGCGTGAACGGCCGGTACGGGTCCTTGATCAGCGCCTCGGTGAACGCGTCGCTGTTGGTGTAGTTGGGCAGGCCGCTCTGCATCCGGGCCAGCTGGCGCAGCGTGATGCGGTCCCCGTTGGGCACCCCGTCGACGTAGCGGTCGATCGGGTCGTCGAGCCCGATCTTGCCCTCGTCGACCAGCTGCAGCAGCGCGGTCACGGTGAAGGTCTTGGTGACGCTGCCGATGCGGTGGAAGAAGTCGGTCCGCATGGGCGCCCCGGAGGCCCGGTCGGCCACGCCGAACGCGCGCACGTAGCGCCCGTCCGGCCGCCACACCCCGACGATCGCGCCGGGGATGTCCGCCTCGTCCATCACCCGCTCGACGGCCTCGGTGAGCCGCTGCGAAAGCGCCGGGTCCAGCTCGGCCTCGGCCGGCACGGCACTGCTGGTTTCCGGGGTCGAGGGCGCGGAGCGGTCCTCGGTCGTGTTCGAGCACCCGGCCAATGCGACGGCGGTCACCGCCGCGGCCGCGGTCAGGCGGAGAATGATCGAAGTCGTCACGCCGAACCATCTTGCCCGGCCGGAGTGCGGCCGTCAGGCGAAAAGCCGCCGATCCGCAGGTCCGGCCACGGCGGGCGGCGCAGCAGTGCCGCCGCGCCCAGGGTGGCGGCGATCAGCCCGATGAGTTCGCCCAGCAGCGCGATGCGGGTAGCGTCCACCGCGGGCTCCCAGCGGACCGCGCCGTCCTTGACGACGTAGAGACCCAGCGGCCGGGCGCACACCCGGGCCCGCTCACCCCGGCCCCGGCGGCGCACCCGGGCCACCGGGATGACCGTGGTGCCGTCCGGGGTGACGGTGGGCTCGCCGAACACCCGGCCGGGGGCGGGGGTGAGGTCGGACAGGTCCATCGGCCGGTCCGGGACGCTCACAACTCCGGTTCGTCGTCGGGCAGCGGCACCTCGATGGACTGGTCGATGAGGTCGGCCTCGCTGGCTTCCCAGCTGCGCTCGGCGGTAACGCGGGACGCCTCCGACCAGGTGTCCTGCTCCTCGGCCTCGACCGGGGTGAGCTGGTCGGCCACATCGGCCGAGGAGGCCTCCTCGCCGAACACGTCGTCTGGGTGGGTCATGATCGGTGTGCATCCTTTCCGTCACGCGCGGACGGCAGCCCTGGCGTTACCCCCACCATAGTGCGGCCGGGTGGTGGCGCGGCCCCGGTCAGCCCACGCCGGCCCGGGCGAGCCCGGTCCGACCGCGCTCCGTGCGCGTCCGGTACTCGGCGGGTGTGAGCACAATCGCATCGGGACCGGGAAAGACGGTCGAGACGTGGTCGTCGCGGTCCCAGCGCACCACGTAGGGCGGCGCCCCGTTCGGGCCGCGGACCTCGACGATCACCCCGTGCTGTTCGGGCCGATCGGTGCTGGAACCCTTGACGACCAGCCAGTCGCCCACATTCGCCTGCATCGTCAACCCCCTCCGTGGCAGTTGTCGATTCGTCGAACGGGTCGAGTCCGGTATAGCCCACCGCGGGCGGAGCCCGCTAGACCGGCCGCCGCGGGCGGAGCCCGCCAGGGTTGACGTGGCCCGTTCCGGTGGGCATCCACGGCCCGGATAGGCTACATAGACTTCCAAGAGCACGGGCGGGGTCCGGCCCAGCGGGCCGGGTGCCGACCGGACGAGCTACCGACATCGAAAGACATCGAAAGCGTTAAGACGTTGCCCGACGAACCCAGCGACACCCAGGAACTCACGCCGCGTTTCGACGAGGTCCAGTCGCACTACGACCTCTCCGACGAGTTCTTCCGGCTGTTCCTCGATCCCACGCAGACCTACAGCTGCGCCTACTTCGAGCGGGACGACATGACGCTGGAGGAAGCCCAGCTGGCCAAGATCGATCTGTCGCTGGGCAAACTCGGCCTGCAGCCCGGCATGACCCTGCTGGACATCGGTTGCGGCTGGGGCGCGACGATCCGGCGGGCCATCGAGCGCTACGACGTCAACGTCATCGGGTTGACGCTCAGCGTCAACCAGCAGAAGCACGTTCAGCGGATGCTCGACGAGCTGGACACCTCGCGCAGCCGCCGGGTGCTGCTGGCCGGCTGGGAGCAGTTCCGCGAGCCGGTGGACCGGATCGTGTCGATCGGCGCGTTCGAGCACTTCGGCCGGGACCGCTACGCGGACTTCTTCCGGATGGCCTACGACGTGCTGCCCGACGACGGGGTGATGATGCTGCACACCATCATCAAGCCCAGCGACGAGGAGTTCGCCGCCCGCAACCTCCCGCTCACCATGAGCTACCTGCGGTTCTTCAAGTTCATCATGGATGAGATCTTCCCGGGCGGGGATCTGCCGCAGGCCAAGGTCGTCGAGGAGCACGCCACCCGCGCCGGGTTCACCGTGACCCAGACCCAGCAGCTGCGGCTGCACTACGCCCGCACCCTGGACTGCTGGGCGACCGCGCTGGAGGCGCACCGCGAGGAGGCCGTCCGGATCCAGTCCGAGGAGGTCTACGAGCGGTACATGAAGTACCTGACCGGCTGCGCGGACCTGTTCCGCAAGGGCTACACCGACGTCTGCCAGTTCACCCTGGCCAAGCGCTAACCCCGGCGGAGCCGGCGCCACACCCGCAACGGCAGCAGGCCCAGCAGCGGGGCGCGCCGGCCCAGGTCGTCGCTGTCCCGGCGGTTGAACGCGGCCGCGTAGCGCCGGGCGTCCGCGGCGGTGGGGTAGACCTTGCTGCCCGTGGCGCCGCCGCACCGCTCGCACGCCCAGTGCATGCGCGGCCCGTCGGTGGTGAACACCGGGCGGTGGCCGAGCATCCGGCACAGCGGGCTCACCGGCCCGCCTCCGGGGGTGCGACCGCCCCGATCCTGCGCAGGCCGCGGCGCTGCACCCGCCGCTCGGTCAGCGCCCGGTGCAGGGCGTGCCGGAACTCCCCGGGGCCCCAGTACCGGGCGCCGACGAGGCGGTGCAGTTCGTCGACGCCGAGTTCGCCGCGGTCGGCGACCGCGCGGGCGATCGTCTCGATCTCGTGGTCCAGCGCCGCCTCGGCGACGTCCGGGGCGGGCGGATCGCCCCACGGCGGGTTCCATCCCGGCGGTGGGCCGGGCCGGTAGCGGCGCAGCCCGGTCCGCTCGCGTTCGGCGCGGGCGGCGATGCGGGCGCCGCCGTCGTCGTCGTGTGCGGTCAGCGGGCGGGCCAGCGACTCCAGATCACGGCCCTCGGCCTTGACCCCGAACACGAGCTCGACGATCCCGCCGACGGCCATGACGGCCGCCCCGATCAGGAACGCCACCGCGACCTGGCCGCGCTCGCCGGACTCGATGAGCCGGCCGAACAGCAGCGGGCCGGTGATGCCGCCGATCGCGGTGCCGATCGCGTAGAAGAACGCGATGGCCAGTGCGCGGGTCTCCATCGGGAAGATCTCGCTGACGGTCAGATATGCCGCGCTGGCCCCGGAGGAGGCCAGGAAGAAGCACAGCGCCAGCACCGCGACGAACACCGCCGCGCCCCCGGCCTCGGCGACGAACAGCCAGGTCAGCCCCACCGCCACCGCCGCCGACCCCAGGTAGGCCAGCGCGATCATGGGTTTGCGCCCGACGGTGTCGAAAAGCCGCCCGAGCACCACCGGGCCGGCGAAGTTGCCCAGCGCCCACACGATGAAGAACACCGGCACCACCCCGGAGGCCACCCCGTAGAAGGTGCCCAGCAGCGTGCCGAGGTTGAACGTGAACGCGTTGTACAGGAACGCCTGGCCGATGAACAGGGCCAGCCCCAGCACCGCGCGCTTCGGGTAGCGGGTGAACGCCACCCGGGCGATCTCGATCAGCGAGATGGTCCGCCGCTGCCGGATGGTCAGCGACCCGGTGGCCTCGGACAGCTGCCGGCCGGTCTCGGCCGTCACCTCCCGTTCGATCCCGTCGACGATGCGTTCGGCCTCCTCGTCGCGGCCGTGGATGAACAGCCAGCGCGGGCTCTCCGGCACGTGCCGGCGCACCACCAGCACCACCAGCCCGAACACCGCACCCACCCCGAACGCCAGCCGCCAGCCCAGATCGGCCGGGAAGATCGCGGTGTTGAGCAGTAGCAGCGCCCCGGCCGCACCGCCGGCCGCGCCCAGCCAGTAGGAGCCGTTGATCACCAGGTCGACGCGGCCGCGCACCCGGGCCGGGATGAGCTCGTCGATGGCGGAGTTGATCGCGGCGTACTCGCCGCCGATGCCCGCCCCGGTGAAGAACCGGCACAGGTAGAAGAACCACGGCGCGAACGCGAAGGCGGTGGCGACCGTGGCCACCAGGTACACCACCAGGGTGAGAATGAACAGCTTCTTGCGGCCGAAGAGCGGTCGGTGAGCTGGCCGAAGAACAGCGCGCCGAGGCAGGCGCCGGTGATGTAGATCGCCGCGGCCAGCCCGATCTGGCCCGCCGACAGGTGGATGCCGCTGTCCGGCTCGGTCAGCCGGGAGGCGACGTTGCCGACCATCGTCACCTCCAGGCCGTCGAGAATCCACACCCCGCCCAGCCCGATGACGATCCGCCAGTGGAACCGCGACCACGGCAGCCGGTCCAGGCGTGCCGGAATCCGCGTGGTGATGGTGTCCGTCTCGACCGTGCTCATCGCCCGTCCTCCCGTGCCGCGTTTCGCGTCTCGGACAGATACCCCATTCGCGGCATTTGACGCCCGCCCTGCGCGAGACTGGGCGGGTGGGCCTGGTGCAGCTGGAGGACATCCGCGCCGCCGCCGAGCGGATCCGCCCGGCGGCACTGCGCACGCCGCTGATCCCGGTCGACTGGGGGGATCCCGAGCGGCCGCTGTGGCTCAAACCGGAGAACCTGCAGCCGGTGGGCGCGTTCAAGATCCGCGGCGCCTACAACGCGCTGGCCCGGCTGGACGCCGCGCATCGGGCCCGCGGCGTGGTCACCCACTCCAGCGGCAACCACGCCCAGGCGCTCGCCGCCGCGGCGGCCCGGTTCGGGGTGCCGGCGCACGTCGTGATGCCCGAGGGCACCCCGCAGGTCAAGATCGACGCCACCCGGGCACGCGGGGCCGAGGTGGTGCTGTGCCGGCCGGCGGAGCGCGAGCGCACGGCGGAGGAGCTGGCCGCCCGCACCGGCGCGACCCTGATCCCGCCGTTCGACCATCCCGACGTCATCGCCGGCCAGGGCACCGTCGGCCTGGAGATCGTCGCCGACCTGCCCGAGGTGGCCTGTGTGCTGGTGCCGGTGTCCGGCGGCGGGCTGGCCTCCGGGGTGGGGGTGGCCGTCAAGTCGCTGCGCCCGCAGGCCACCGTGCTCGGGGTGGAGCCCGAGCTGGCCGCCGACACCGCCGCCGGGCTGGCCGCCGGGCACCGGGTGGGCTGGCCGGTGGCCGAGCGCAACCGCACCATCGCCGACGGGCTGCGGGCCCAGCCCTCCGAGCTGACCTTCGCACACCTGCAGCGGGTGCTCGACGGGATGTGCATCGTGGCCGAGGACGAGATCCGGGCGGCCGTGCGCGAGCTGGCCACCCGCGCCCGGCTGGTGGCCGAACCGTCCGGCGCGGTGCCACTGGCCGCCTACCGGCGGAGCCGGACCCCGCCCGGACCCACGGTGCTGGTGATCTCCGGCGGCAACATCGACCCGCGGCTGCTGGCCGAGATCCTCACCGGGTGACCGGCGCCGCACCGGTCCGGCGCGCGCAGGGTAAGGTCACGGACCGGTAACGACGCTGTGGAGGTGCCTGGTGGAGGCGGTGCTGGGGCTGTCGCTGACCCCGACCACGGTGGGGCTGGTCCTGGTGACCGGGCCCGACGCCGGCGGGGCGATCGTCGGCAGCGACGCGTTCGACGTGTCCACCGGATCGGAGCCGATCTGGCGGCGGGCGGCCGCCGCCGTGGGCCGTGCCGCCGACGCCGCCGCCCACCGCGGCTGGCGGGTGACCGGGCTCGGGGTGGCGTGGGGTGCCGAGGTGGCCGCCGACGCCGCCGAGCTCGTCGACACGCTGCGGGACCGGGCGCTCGGCCGCGTCGTCACGGTGCGGCTGCCGGAGGCCGCCGACGCGCTGGCCCGCCGGGTGGCCGCCCGTTACGGGCACGCCGAGACGGCCGTGTGCGTGCTGGAACCCGAGATGGCCATCGCCGCGCTGGTGGGCGGGGCCGGCAACGACGTGCACCGGGCGGTGCGCCAGGGCATCGAGACCGAGGAGCAGCTGGCCGAATGGCTGGCCGGCGAGTGCGACCGCGCCGGCCGGGCCCCGGAGGCACTGGTCCTGGTCGGCGCCGCCGGTGACCTCGAGGATCTCGTCGCGCCGCTGCGACGGCAGCTCGGGGTGACGGTGCACACCCCGCGGGGCGCGGAACTGGCGTTGGCCCACGGTGCCGCACTGGCCTGTGCCGAGGCGCCCGCGCCGGCGGCGTCGGCGCCGGGCCGTGATCGGCTCCCGGACGAGCCCACCACGGTGCTCGCGGCGGCGCCGGACCGCGCCGTGCGACCGGTCCCGCGCGACACCCCCGAACCGGTGCGCCGTCCGCGGCCGGCCGGCCTGGTGCCCGCGGCGATGCTCGTCGCCGGGGCGATCACCTTCGTCTCCTCCGTGTCGGCTGCGGTCAGCCTCGAGCTCACCGGCGGGGACCGGTCCGCCCCGACCCGGTCCGCCCCGCGCACCGTCACGCCGCAGCCGGCGGCGGCCACCACGCCGAGGCCGGCGCCGGTACCGGTGGCCCCGGAGCCGGTGCTCGCCGAGCCGGCCGAGTCGGTGGTCGAGACCGAGCCGGCCGAGCCGGTGGTCGAGCCGGAACCGCAGCCCGTCGTGGAGGCCGCAGCGGTGGAGCCGGAGCCCGCCGAGCAGGTGCCTGCCGAGCCGGAACCGCAACCGCCGGTGGAGTGAGCTGAAACGCCGGCGCCCGCGCCGGCCCGGCTGAAACGCCGGCGCCCGCGCCGGCGATCTCCTTCAGAGCGGGGTTCCGGCAGATCGGTACCTACACTGGCGTGCGCATCGATTCCGAGGAGGCCGAGTGCGGATAGGGCGAGTGGTACGCGGCGTCGTCGCCGCGGTGAGTGCTGCGATGCTGTTGCCGGCCGTCGCGGCACCGGCATCCGCGACGGTTCCCGGCCCGGTGCGGGTGGCCGCGATCGAGCCCGGCGAGGGTGCGCTGGTCGGGGTCGGGCATCCGGTGGTCGTGCGGTTCACCGCCCCGGTCGCCGACCGGGCCGCCGCGCAGCGGTCGCTGACCGTCAGCGCGCCGGTGCCCGTGTCCGGGCGGTTCGAATGGCGCTCCGAGCAGGTCATGGAGTTCCACCCCGAGGGGTTCTGGCCGGCCCACAGCGAGATCTCGGTCGGCGTCGGGGGAGTCAGGACCAGCTTCGGCACCGCTGCCAAGGTGCTCGGCGTCGCCGACATCGACGCCCACACCTTCACCGTCAGCATCGACGACGAGGTGGTGCGCACCATGCCGGCGTCGATGGGCAAACCGAAGTTCCCCACCCCGACCGGTTCGTTCACCGTGCTGGCCAAGGAGCGTCAGGTGGTGATGGACTCGCGCACCATCGGCATCCCGCTCGACGACCCGGAGGGCTACCGGCTCACCGTCGACTACGCGGTGCGCATCACCTGGGGCGGGGTCTACATCCACTCCGCGCCGTGGTCGGTGGGCTCACAGGGCTATGCGAACGTCAGCCACGGCTGCATCAACCTCAGCCCGGAGAACGCCGCCTGGTACTTCGAGCGGGTGCGCGTCGGCGATCCGGTGATCGTGCGGCCCTAGTCGAGGCCCGGGTTGGGTCCCTGGTTGGTGGCCTGCGACGTGGTCGGCAACGTCACCTCGACGCCGGTGACGTACAGCAGGCCGTACTGGTACCGGTTGAAGAACGCGGTCGCGGAGGTGAACACCTGCACCGCGAGATCGCTGTCCGGCCCCATGGTGTAG
Organism: uncultured Mycolicibacterium sp.; assembly: GCF_937941905.1. Classification (GTDB taxonomy): domain Bacteria; phylum Actinomycetota; class Actinomycetes; order Mycobacteriales; family Mycobacteriaceae; genus Mycobacterium. Next base: position 84,453 of record NZ_CALDGS010000068.1, read on the forward strand.
GCGATCTCGTTCAGGTCGACGGTGACGGTCCGCAGCTGGCCGTCCAGGATGATCGGCACCGGGGTGACCACGTTCCCGACGACCACCCCGGCCGCCCGGTCGATCACCTGCGCGTAGATGTGCCGGCTCAGCCCCACCCCCTGGTACTCGATCACCACGCGCGGTGCACCGACGACCGGGATCTCGACGTCCGGGTTGCGCAGCGGCACGGTGGCCGCGTGGAACGCGACGGTGCCGTCGGCCAGCGAGAGCGGGAAGATGGCCGCCGGGTTGGGGCCGGACCCGCCGATCAGCGGGATGATCGGCAGGAATTTCTCTCCACGCCACACCGTCGTGGGGACCACACTGCCCGGCGCGTCGTAGAACCCCGCGTCGTGCGGCGCGAGCCGGGAGGTCCAGCGGTCCCCGTTCTGATCGGTCCACTCGAACACGTTCTCGTCGGTGGTGCCGTCCTCCTTGACGTAGCGCTTCATCCACGCCAGGGCCTCGCGCGCCATCCACATGTAGTCGGCGACGCCGTCGCCCTGCAGGCACGTTCCGTGGCCGCCGCAGTACCAGATCATCTTCACGTGCTCGTTGAGCGCCATCAGCCGCGCGTTCACCACGGCCTGGTGCAGCGGGAACATGGTGTCGACGGTGCCCTGGATGAGCAGCGTCGGCACGCTGATCCCGCGCACCGTCTGGCCGGGACCGCTGGTCTGCAGGCTGTGCAGGTGCTCGGGGGTCAGGATGCCCAGCCACGCGCCGAGCAGGATGCCGTGGTAGGTGTTCGGGTCGATGTTGCGGCCCACGGCGGCCAGCAGGCCCGCGCCCAGCAGCGACGCGTAGGCGGTCTTGAACGCTCCGGTCGGATACAGCGAGTCGACCAGTGAGTTCCAGGTGGCACCCGGGGCGATCGCGTCCACCCGGTTGTCCCCGGCGGCGGCGATGAGCTGCACACCGCCGCCGTAGGACCACCCGATCATGCCCACCCGCGGGTCGCCGGGGCGGTCGAGTTCCACGCCGCCGAGCCCGGACAGCCAGGTGATGAGTTGGGAGACGTCCTGGCCCTCGTACTGCGGGCTGTTCATGCGCAGGGCGCCGCCGGATCCGAACTCGCCGCGGGGATCCCAGGTCACGACGTTGAACCCGGCGCTGCGGAACATGGACAGGAAGTACTCGGCCGGATCGGTGACCCCGGGCTGGGCGAGTCCGGGGGCGTAGAGGATCGTCTCGTAGCCGGGGTTGTCGTCGTCCGGATTGCCGGTGGTGATGGCGGGGAAGAAGTTGGTGCGCAACAGGATGCCGTCCCAGGACGTCACCATGGTGGTGTAGGCGACCGGTGTCCGGGCCGCCCCGCGCAGCGCATCGACGTCCACCAGGATCTCCCGGTGCGCCGCGGCGCCGATCAGCGGTGCCAGGGCGGCGCCCAGCAGCGGGATCTCGCGCAGCGCGGACAGCATCGGTGCGAACAGCAGCTCGCCCAGCAGCGGCACCCCGACCAGGGCCGCGGAGAGCTCGGTGTGCCGGGTGATCGCCACCGTGAACGTCTCCCGGCCGGACGGGCCGTCGGTACTCGTCTCCGGCGCGAAGGGCAGGAAGGTGAACGCCCCGGTGGACCCGTTCAGCTGCAGCGTGCCGCCCCGGCTCGGGCCCGCGACGACGGCGTAGGACCAGCCGTCCGCCGAGGTGCAGCTCGGGCCGGCCACGCAGCCGGTGATGACGCCGTCGGTGATCCCGGTGGTGTGCGGCGGGAGGTCGGCCACCGGTTCGTCCGCCGCGAGGGCACCGAGGGCCGGCCCGGGTCGGGCACCGGCCCCGTCGGTGGTGCGGGCCGCTCGGGCGGGCGCGGGCGCCGTGTCGGCCGTCGCCGCGGCGGCCGGGGGGACCGGATCGTCCGCAACCGGGTCCGGGTGGCCGACGGCCGGCGTCTTCGCATGACCGCCACGGCGGTTCGCGGTCCACCGGTCGCGCTGTCGCACCGGGGTGCCGGCTTCGGCGCCGACCCGGCCGGGGGTGCTCCGGTGGCTGACCGGGCGCCGGTCGGCCGCCGGACGGTGGCCGGCCCGGTCCTGCTTCGCGGCCGCCGCGGGTTTCGCGCCGATGCCGTCGTCGGCGTGGGCGACCCCCGGCGCGCCGAACGCGAAGCCCGCACCCAGCGCGATCGCCATGCCGCCGAGCCAGCGTGCGGATGTACCCCTGCCCACGACCCCGCCCTCTCCGGCGCCGCCGAAATTAACGCAACCGACAAATTTGACCCGACGGTACTACACCACCGGTCGGGCCGACCGGGGTTCGGAGCAGCCTGCTGCGGTGCGGTGTCGCCGGGGCGTCAGCAGTTCGTGTCGATCTCGAAGGTGGTCTCGGTGCGATGGGTCGGGTCGTCGGCGAAGTAGCCCTCCGCGGTGCCGCTCAGCCGGAACCGGCCGTTGGCCAGGCTGCCGCGGCCCTCGCCGACGGTGCCCGCCCAGAAATCGCCGGTGAATCCGGCCAGGTTGACCAGCTGCACCGCCTGGGCCTTGACGCCGCCGTCGGTGTCGAAGGCCGCGGTGAATCCGGGGTCGGGCTCAAGGGTGCGCACGGTCCACAGCGCGCCGGCCTGGGTGCAGGTCACCTGCAGCGGACCGATGCGTTGGCCGTCGACGGTGACCGTGGCGGTGCTGCTGCCGAGGGCGGGTGGTTGCGCGGCGCAGCCCGCCGCCACCAGCAGCGCCGCCACCGACATCAGCGATCCCCGAGCGAACCGTTGCACCGCATCCACCTTTCCGGTCGACGTTGTCCGCCTATCAGGGTGCCGAATCCGGTCGCCGGCCGTGCGGTGTTCGGCCCGAACCGGCGTGTCAGGACGGGCGGTACCGCTCCGGGACGCCGGTGTACTCCGGGTTCGGCGGCACCGCCAGCGCGATGCCGATCCGGTTGGTGGCGCCGATGAAGGCCGCGATCGAGATCGCCTCCAGGATCTGGTGATCGTCGAGGCCGAGCTCGCGCAGGCGGTCGATGTCGGCGTCGGTGAGTTCCTGGGGATGGTTGTTCACCGTCACCGCGAGGTCGGCCAGTGCGTGCTCCCGCTCGGTCAGCTCCGGCACCTGGCGGTGATCGATCGCCACCCGCTGACCGAAGGACCAGTCCCCGGCGATCTTGCCGAGCTTGTTGGCGTGGTTGGTGTGGCAGTAGCTGCACCGGTTCTCACCGGAGACCACGGTGGCGATCACCTCGCGCTCACGCGGGCTCAGCCCGCCGCGGCCGTCGGCGCCGAGCAGCGGCAGCAGATAGCCGTTGAGCCGCTCCAGGTCCGCCTCGTTGAGCGCCAGCGCGCGAAACCAGTTGGACGTCAGGCCCTCTTCGCGCAACTGTCGGGTGAAGAAGCCTTTCACCCCGGGGGTGCGGAGTTCGTCGAGTTCGGGTACCCGCAGCCGGGAGATCCGTGCGGCGGTGCGTGTCTCGGTGGTCGTCATACCGGCAGCATCCGCGCCGTCCGGCGGTGCGCCAACCCTTTTCGGAACCCGCGATCCGAACTCCGGCGACTCAGCGCAGCGCGGCGGCGGTCTCGGCGTCGGCCGGCAGGAACGCCTCGATGCTCAGTTCGGCGGCGGTGAGGTCCAGCGCGGTGCCGAACGTCGTCACCGTGCTCAGAAAGCTCAGCGGCCGCCCGTCCGGTGCGGTGAGCTCCAGCGGTACCACCACGCCGCCGAGATCCGGCTCCTCGGTCGCGAAACCGCCGGGGTAGTCCTCGATCTCGTCGAGCAGCCGGTACAGCCGCGCCGAACCGGAGAGCTCGGCCTCGCGGCGCAGCCGGGTGATCAGGTGGTGGCGCCACTGCCCGAGATTGCGGATCCGCGGCGCCAGCCCGTCCGGGTGCAGCGCGATGCGCAGGGCGTTGGGCCGCTCCAGCAGGTGGGCGGCGACGCCGTCGGTGAGCAGTGCGGCGCCGGCGTTGAGCGCGACGATGTCCCAGTGCCGGTCCACCGCCAGGCACGGGTACGGCTGGTAGGCGGTCAGCACCCGCCGCACCCCGGCCCGCACCGCCGCCATGTGCGGATCGTCCAGCGGCCGTTCGCCGTACACCGGTGCCAGGCCGGCCGCGACCAGCATCCGGTTCTGCTCGCGGGGCGGCACGTCGAGCACCCGGCCCAACCGCAGCACCATCGCCCGGCTCGGGCGCGACCGGCCCGTCTCGACGAAACTGATGTGCCGCGCCGACACCCCGGCCGCGTTGGCGAGCTCGAGTTGGCTCAGGCGGCGGCGCTGCCGCCAGTCGCGCAGCAGGCCGCCGAAGGCGGGCTGGACACCGGTACCGGGGAACACGCCCTCCATCGTGGCCCGCCGCCCGGCGCCGATCCACTACCCGGCAGGTAATTGCCCCGATGACCCGGCCGGGGCAGCGTGGGTACCGGGGAGCGAGGCGGACCGGAAGGAGGATCCCATGACCACGACTCCGACGGTGGTGCCCCGGTGGCTGCGTTTCGTGCTGGCCGCCGACCGGGCGGGCTCGGCCTGGTACATCGGCGCCGGCTTCTTCTTCGCGCCGGTACTGGTGGTGCTCTCGCCGTGGCCGGTGCTCACCGCCGTCGCCTGGGTGCTCATCGGGCTGGCCGGGCTGTGGCTGGGCCTGCTCGGGCTGGCGATGGCCACCGGGCTGGCCGTCGTGCTGCGATCGGGGCAGGAGCTCCCGGAGGGTTACTGGCGGTCGATCATCGACTATCCGGACCGGTGAATCACGGTGCCGCAACGGCTCTGGTGGCACCGGTGTAGTCGACCGGCCAGTGCTTGATGCCGTTGAGCCAGCCCGACCGCAGCCGTTGCGGCGGACCCAGCGGGGTCAGGTCGGGCATGACGTCGGCGATCGCGTTGAAGATCAGCTCGATGGTCATCCGGGCCAGGTTCGCCCCGATGCAGTAGTGCGCGCCGGTGCCGCCGAACCCCAGGTGCGGGTTCGGGTCGCGGCGGATGTCGAACCGGAACGGGTCGGCGAACACCTCCTCGTCGAAGTTGGCCGACCGGTAGCACATCACCACCCGCTGACCGGCCCGGATCGGCACCCCGGACAGTTCGGTGTCGACCAGGGCGGTGCGCTGGAACGCCGACACCGGGGTGGCCCAGCGCACGATCTCGTCGACGGCGGTGGCGGGGCGCTCCCGCTTGAACAGCTGCCACTGATCGGGGAACTCGGTGAACGCGATCATCCCGTGGGTGATCGAGTTGCGGGTGGTCTCGTTGCCGGCCACCGCCAGCAGCACCACGAAGAAGCCGAACTCGTCGTCGGAGAGCTTGTGGCCGTTCACGTCGGCCTGCACCAGCCGGGTGACGAGATCCTCGCCGGGGTCGGCGGCCCGCTCGGCGGCCAGTTGCATGCCGTAGTTGATCAGCTCCATCGAGGCCGTGATGCCGTCGTGGTGGGCGTATTCCGGGTCCTGGTCGCCCACCATCTCGTTGGACCAGTCGAACAGCTTGCGCCGGTCCTCCAGCGGCACGCCCATCAGCCCGGCGATGGCCTGCAGCGGCAGCTCGCAGGCGACCTGTTCGACGAAGTCGCCACTGCCGGCCGCGGCGGCCTCCTCGACGATGCGGTAGGCGCGCTCGCGCAGGTCTGCGCGCAGCCGTTCCACCGCGCGCGGGGTGAAGGCCCGTGATACGATCTTGCGCAAATGGGTGTGATGCGGGGCATCCATGTTCAGCAGCACGAACTTGCCGCGCTCGATCTGTTCGGCACCGGTACCGTCCCGGTAGCGCGGCAGCGCCGTGTTGGCCTGGCTGGAGAACACGTCGCTGCGCAGCGACACCTCGCGCACGTCCCGGTGTCGGGTGACGACCCAGTACCCGTCGTCGTCGAATCCGCCCACCCCCGGCGGTTGGGGGTTCCACCAGACCGGTGCGGTCCGGCGCAGTTCGGCGAGCTCCTCGATCGGCATCCGCTCGGCCCACAGGTCGGGGTCGGTGAAGTCGAATCCGGGGGGAAGGTTCGGGGTGGCCATGGGTGGAGCACTCCTCGCGTCGACGTGCTGTGCGACCCGCCTACGGCATTGCTACACCACCGCGGCCGTCGGCGGTGGCAGGTTCGCCGAAACGGCACCCGGGATGTAACGCCGGCCACCGTGGTGCGAAACACCTCATGAATGGCAGCACGAGAGTTCGGAAGAGGGACTGAGGTGAGACGAATTGCCGCGAGTCGTTCGCTGACCGGTGTGGCCGCCGCGCTGCTGGGCGCCTTCGGCGCGGGGCTGATCTGGGCGTCGGCGGCGGTCGCACAGCCGGCGCCGGTCGAGCCCGTGCCGGTGCCCGCGCCCGTTGGGCCGGCCCCGGTCGACGGGACGACCGTCCAGGCCGCCAACGCGGTGCCCGCGCCCGCCCCGGCGCCCGGTGCGCCCGCCGCGGTGCCGGTCTCGAGCGCCGATCCGGCCGCCACCCCGCCGGAGGGGGTGCCGCACCTGCCCAGCCCGGACAACCTCCCGCCGGGCACCTCGCTACAGCCGACCGAGCCGCCCACCAGCCGCGGGCTGGCCTACCTGCGCGAGCTGTGGCACGCCGTGCAGACCCAGGAGATCAGCGGCCGCGACGCCCTGCTGCTGCTGACCCAGCGTCCGCTCGACGACGGGCTGCCGCCCGCCCCGCCGCCGGCCCCCGCCCCGGCGCCCTAGCCGGTCAGGCGGTCGGCGGGCCGGTCCCGCCCACGGTGGCACGCAGCTCGTCGAGCTTGGCCTCGATGCGTTCGAGATCCTCGGCATCGACCCGGAAGAGCCAGTGTTTGGCGCCGAGGAGCAACACCGCCTGGAACACCAGTTGCAGCCACTCGCTCTGCCAGTTCTCGAACGTGGCGGCGAAGAACTCGGGCAGGAACCCGCTCCACTCGAAGGCCCGACCGTGCAGGTGCTGGTTGCCGGTGAACTCGGCGAGCTGGGTGAGGAACTGGCCCAGCCACGATCCGGCGAACAGCAGCAGCAACAGATAGACGGCGCCCCAGCGGCGGAAATGCCTCATGACAGCGGCAGTACCACCGCGGGGCGCCGTCAAACGCGGTCCGGCCCCCGGTTTCAGGCCGAGGCGGCCTCGTTGAGCTCGTTGAGCCGGTTGGTGGCCTCGAGGTATTCCTGCACCCAGCGCTCGATCACCGTCGAGGTCTTCTCCACCTTGTTGAACTGGCCGACCACCTGGCCGATCGGGTTGAACGCCACGTCGACCGACTCGTTCGGGAACTTGTGGGTGGCCGCCACCGCCATGCCGGACACCATGTACTGCAGCGGCATGCCCAGCGGCTTGGGGTTCTCCGGCTGCTCCCACGCCTCGGTCCAGGCGTTGCGCAGCATCCGGGCCGGCTTGCCGGTGAACGACCGGCTGCGCACGGTGTCCTTGCTGGTGGCCTTGATGTAGGCCTGGTGCTGCACCGGGGTGTTCTCCGACTCCTCGACCATCACCCACTGCGAGCCGGTCCAGGCGCCCTGCGCGCCGAGCGCGAGTGCGGCGGCGATCTGCTCACCGCTGCCGATGCCGCCGGCGGCCAGCACCGGCACCGGCGCGACCGCCTTGACCACCTGCGGCCACAGCACGATCGAGCCGATCTCGCCGCAGTGGCCGCCGGCCTCACCGCCCTGGGCGACGATGATGTCCACCCCCGCCGCGGCGTGCTTGCGGGCCTGGTCCGGCGAGCCGCACAGCGCGGCGACCTTGCGGCCGGCCTGGTGGATGCGCTCGATCATGTCGGCCGGCGGGGTGCCCAGCGCGTTGGCGATCAGGGTGCACTTTTCGTGCTGCAGCGCCACCTCGACCTGCGGGGTGGCGGTCGCCTCGGTCCAGCCCAGCAGCTGCAGCGCGTTGTCGTCGAGCCCGTCGGTGGGCACGCCGTGGTCGGCCAGCAGCTTCTTGGCGAACTCCAGGTGCTCCTGGGGCACCATCGAGTTCAGCATCGCCTTGAGCTCGTCGGCCGACATGTTGGCGTCCATGCCCTCGTACTTGTTCGGCAGCACGATGTCCACCCCGTACGGCCGGTCACCGATGTGCTCGTCGATCCACTTCAGCTCGATCTCGAGCTGCTCGGGGGTGAAGCCGACCGCGCCGAGCACACCGAAGCCGCCCGCCTTGCCGACCGCGACCACCACGTCGCGACAGTGGGTGAACGCGAAGATGGGGTATTCGATGCCGAGCATGTCGCAGACGGGGGTGTGCATACCTGAGCTCCTCAAACCGGGGACAATTGCCGAATTGAAACGTGTTCTAGTTTAGTACGCGGGCCGGGTCGCCGGGCCGGGTCCGGCGCAACCGTCGGCGCGTCGTGCTTCGATGGCCCCATGGGGGTCGAGTTGTCCATGCCGGATTCGGTGGCCGAGATCGCCGCCGGCCCGCGGGGTGCCCGTATCGGTGCGTTCTTCGACCTGGACGGCACGCTCGTGCACGGCATCACCGCAGCCGCGCACGCCGGCCACCGGATCCGCAACCGGCAGTCCTCGCTGGGCGAGGTGCTCGGCGTCGTCGAGGCCGCCGCGCGCTACCGGCTGGGCCGGGTGCGGTTCGCGCCGCTGATCGAACGCGCCGCCGGCTACCTGCGCGGCGAGTCGCTGGCCGAACTGCAGGCGCTGGGGGAGCGGTTGTTCGCCGAGCGCCTCGCGGCCCGGGTGTACCCGCTGATGCGCCAGGTGGTACGGGCCCACCAGGAGTGCGGCCACACCGTGGTGCTGAGCTCGTCGGCGCTGGCCATCCACGCCGAACCGGTGGCCCGTCACCTCGGCATCGAGCATGTGCTGTGCAACCACTTCGAGGTCGACGAGCGGGGCCGGCTCACCGGGGCCATCGCCCGCCCGGTGCTGTGGGGCCGGCAGAAGGCCGCCGCGGTGCAGCGGTTCTGCGCCGAGCGCGGTGTCGACCTGGCCGAGAGCTACTTCTACGCCGACGGCGACGAGGACACCCCGCTGATGACGCTGGTGGGGCGGCCGCGCCCGGTCAACCCGCGGCCCCGGCTCGCCGCCACCGCCGCCGAGCGGGGCTGGCCGGTGCTGCGCGTCGGCCGCCCCCGGTAGTCGCCGCGGCGGGCGCGGGGGTTTGTCGCGGCGCCGTCGTGGGTACTGGTCGGTCAAGATCGCGCAACGCGGTCGGGCCGAACATGAGGAGAACGACGTGACGCTTCGACGGATCCTGCTTGCGCTGGGTGGCATCGCCCTGCTGGTCGCGGTCATCGGACTGCTGGTGCCGGTGTCGGTGCGCGCCGACGACGGCGCGTCCATCGGGTGCGGCAACGCCGTCGTCGCCGACACCTCGGCCGCTCAGCAGGCCAACGACCGATCGGTGGCCGGCATCCCGATCCTCAACGAGCTGGTGCCGCACGACGACTACGTCGCGATGTGCGACGCGGCCGTCTCGTCGCGCCGCTCCTGGACCATCCCGGTGGCGGTGCTGGGCGGACTGGTGCTCGTCGGTGCGTTGTTCGTGCCGGACCGGCGGCTGTCGGCATCCGGCACCCGATAGCGACCGTCCCGGCGACAGACATCCAGGAGGAACCCCTTGCCCAACGTGAACGCCCCTAACCCGAACCTGCCCAACCCGAACGCCGACTGCGTGGTCACCGAACGCTGGGAGTCCGGTGACGTCGCGGTGGTGAGCGCCACCGGTGTGGTCGACATGCTCAGCGCTCCGCAACTGGACCGGGCCATCCGGTCGGCACTGGCCCGGGGTGCGGTCCGGGTGGTGGTCGACTTCACCGGGGTGGAGTTCCTCGCCTCGGCCGGGATGGGCGTGCTGGTCGCCATCCACGACGAGGCCGCCCCGCAGGCCGTGCTGGCCGTGGTCGCCGACGGCCCGGCCACCAGTCGGCCGCTCAAGCTGGTCGGCATCGCCGACATCATCCCGCTCTACGCCACCCTCGACGAGGCGTTGCGGCCGTCGAATGCCTGAACCCGGCGTAGGACACCCCGACCCCGGGCACTCCGGGTTTGCCATGATCGAACCAGCATCCGCCGCCGGGGCCGTCGACGCCGAGCGCTTCGAGCGCACCGGCATCCCGGCCGACGCGCTCCGTGTCGCGCGGATCCGCGAGGACTTCGCCCGGTGGATCGCCGCCCGCTTCGATCTCGATCCGATCCGCGCCAGCGATCTGATCCTCGCCCTCAACGAGGCGATGGCGAACGTCGCCGAATTCGCCTACCGCGGTGCGGCCGTACCCGGGCCGATGGACGTGCGCGCCGAGCTCCGTGACGGCACACTCGCCGTCACCGTGGCCGACCGCGGCAGCTGGCGGGTGCCCGACCCACAGCCGCGCAACCGGCTGCGCGGCCGCGGCATCCCGCTCATCCACGCGCTGGCCGACCGGGCCGGCATCGAGACCGGCCACGAGGGCACCACGGTCCGGATGGAGTGGACCGGCGTCGAACCGGCCCGGAACTGAAACCTGTTCCAATACCCTTCCCGGTGATCGGTGACATCGAGGAGGACCGCATGCCCATCCGTGTGGCGCACATCGGCACCGGCAACGTCGGCCGGCTCGCCCTGGCCGGGGTGCTCACCCATCCCGAACTCGAACTCACCGGGCTGTGCGTGTCGAACCCGGACAAGGTGGGCCGCGACGCGGGTGAGCTCGCCGGCCTGGACACCGTCACCGGCGTCACCGCCACCGCCGACCTGGAGGCGGTGCTGGCCGACCGGCCGGACTGCGTCGTCTACTGCGCGATGGCCGACAACCGGATGGGGCAGGCGATGAAGGAGGTCGGCCGCATCCTGGCCGGCGGCAGCAACGTGGTCGGCTCGGCGCCGGTGCCGCTGCAGTATCCGTGGGGTGTACTGCCGGACAAGTACATCGCCCCGCTGGAGCAGATCGCCCGCAGCGCGAACACCAGCCTGTTCGTCACCGGGGTCGATCCCGGGTTCGTCAACGACCTGCTCCCGCTGGCCCTCTCGGGCACCTGCCGTGCCATCGAGCAGGTGCGCTGCATGGAGATCGCCGACTACGCCACCTACGACGGCGCCACCGTGCTGTTCGACGTCATGGGCTTCGGCGCCGGCCCCGACGAGATCCCGCTGCAGCTGCGGCCCGGCCTGCTCGGCGTGGCCTGGGGCGCTGCCGTCCGGCAGCTGGCCGCCGGCCTGGGCATCGAGATCGACGAGATCACCGAGTCCTACGAACGCGAGTACGCCACCGAGGATTTCGAAATCGCGGCGGGCCGGATCCGCAAGGGCGGGCAGGCCGGTCTGCGGTTCGAGGTGTGCGGCCGCTCCGGCGGCCGCCCGGTGGTGGTCATCGAGCACGTCACCCGGCTGCGCCCGGACATCCGGCCGGACTGGCCGCAGCCGGCCCAGCCCGGCGGGTCCTACCGGGTGGAGATCACCGGTGAGCCGTCCTACGCGGTCGACATCTGCCCGACCAGCCGGTACGGCGACCACAACCACGCCGCGATCGTCGCGGCCGCGGGCCGGATCGTGAACGCCATCCCCGCCGTGGTGGCCGCCGAACCCGGCATCCGCACCACCCTGGACCTACCGCTGGTCACCGGAAAAGGGCGCTGCACAACCGGATAGCCGCGCAGACTGAAACGTGTTCTAACCCGCGCCGGGTTGCGGTAGCCTGCCGCTCATGGGACGGGTGGACAACAAGGTGGCACTGATCAGCGGCGCGGCCCGGGGCATGGGCGCCGAGCACGCCCGGGTGCTGGTGGCCGAGGGTGCGAAGGTGGTGCTGGGCGACATCCTCGACGACGACGGCCGGGCGGTCGCCGAGGAACTCGGCGCGGCCGCGCGGTACGTGCACCTGGACGTCACCCGGCCGGAGGACTGGCGGGCCGCCGTCGCGGTGGCCACCGAGGCGTTCGGCGGGCTCGACGTGCTGGTCAACAACGCCGGGGTGGTCAACGGCGCCCCGCTGCAGCAGTTCGACCTCGACAAGTGGCGGCAGATCCTCGACGTCAACCTCACCGGCACCTTCCTGGGCATGCAGGCGGTCGCCGACGCGATGATCGCCCGCGGCGGCGGCTCCATCATCAACGTGTCCTCGATCGAGGGGGTGCGCGGGACGCCGGTGGTGCACGGGTACGTCGCCAGCAAGTGGGCGGTGCGCGGGCTGACCAAGTCGGTGGCGCTGGAACTGGCCCCGCACAACATCCGGGTCAACTCCATCCACCCCGGCCTGGTGCGCACCCCGATGACCGAGCGGATCCCCGACGACATGATCCCGATCCCGCTGGGCCGCCCCGCCCAGCCGCGCGAGGTGTCGTCGTTCGTGCTGTTCCTGGCCAGCGACGAGTCGTCCTACGCCACCGGCACCGAGTTCGTCATCGACGGCGGCACGGTGTGCGGCATCCCGCACCAGACGCACTAGCGGCCGGGCACCGCCGGCCGGGGCCGGTCCGACACCGGCCACACCGACGGCAGATCGGCGGGCACGTCGGGGAAGTACCGGCGGTAGTGCGCCGGGTCCTTGCGCACCAGCGCCGAGCGGTGGCTGCGGTGGAACTCGGCGTCGCCCAACCAGGGCGGCAGCTCCCCGGCGGCGGCCAGCTCGGCCTGGGTGCGCACCCGGCGCGGCCCGCGCACGGCGCCGAGATCGGCCCGCAACGTCGCCGCGCAGGTGTCGGCCCGGCCGGCCGCGGTCCACACCGCGCAGACGTCGAGGCCGTAGCGCACCAGCGCCTCCTCGTAGCCCGCCCACATCGCCGCGGCGGGGTGGTGGCGCCAGCCGTAACCCGGCACGGTCAGCGCGCGCAGGATCTGGATCGCCTCGACGCGCTGTTTGCCCAGCCGGCGGACATCGAGCACGGACGCGCTCTCGATGAACCCCGGCATCGGGAGAAAGGTCTGCACCGCAACGGGATACCCGCTGTCGGCGAGGTCACACCGGCGGCGGTCCGGGCAGGGGATAGGCTTTTCTGCGAGGATCGGTTGACGACAGGAGGGGCGATGAACGCGGTCGACGAACGTCGGACCCTGTCCGAGCAGGCCGCCGAGCGCGGCTGGAACCGCCGCGAGGACGACCGGGTGGACATCTACACCCGCGGCGCCCACCGGATCCGGGTGATCTGGCAGGGCCCGGACAAGATCAGTGGCAGCTCGTACTACAACGACGACGTCCTGACCACCTACACCCGCGACCTGAACCAGGTCCTGGGCTGGCTCAAGCGCTGACCGCGCGCTGAGCCGGCCGGCGGCCCGCTAGGCTCCTGCCGGTGAGCGTACGAGCCGGCATCGTTGTCACCGGAACCGAGGTTCTCACCGGACGGGTCGCCGACCGCAACGGCCCCTGGCTGGCCGAGCGGCTGCTCGAGCTCGGCGTCGAGCTCGCCCACATCACCCTGTGCGGCGACCGGCCCGACGACATCGAGGCGCAGCTGCGGTTCCTCGCCGACCAGGGGATGGACCTCGTCATCACCAGTGGTGGGCTCGGCCCCACCGCCGACGACCTGACCGTCGAGACCGTCGCCCGGTTCTGCGGCCACGAGCTGGTGCTCGACACCGCGCTGGAGGAGCGGATCGCCGGCATCCTGCGGCGGCTGTCGGCCCGCTTCGAGGGCGTCGACTTCGAGGCGGTGCGCGCCGCCAACCGCAAACAGGCGCTGGTGCCGGTCGGTGCCACCGTGCTGGACCCGGTCGGCACCGCCCCCGGGCTGGTCGTCCCGGGCACCCCGACCGTGGTGGTGCTGCCCGGCCCGCCCCGCGAACTGCAGCCGATGTGGCAGGCCGCGGTGCGGACCGAGGCGCTGCAGGCCGCCATCGCCGGGCGCACCGAGTACCGGCAGCAGACCGTGCGCATGTACGGCCCGCCGGAGTCGGCGCTGGCCGAGACCCTCAAGGTGGCCGGGCAGCGCATCGCCGACTTCGACGCCCTGGAGATCACCACCTGCCTGCGCCGCGGCGAACTGGAGATCGTCACCCGCTACGAACCCGCCCACGCCGACGCCTACGCGGCATTCGTCGAGGTGCTGCGGGAACGGCACGGCCGGCACGTCTACGCCACCGACGGCGCCACCGTCGACGAGCAGGTGGCCGGGCTGCTGGCCGGCCGGCGCATCGCCACCGCCGAATCGTGCACCGCGGGGCTGCTGTCGGCCCGGCTCACCGAGTTGCCCGGCGCCTCGGCGTACCTGGCCGGCGGGGTGACCGTCTACAGCAACGAGGCCAAGACCGAGCTGCTCGGCGTCGACCCGGCGCTCATCGCCGCGCACGGCGCGGTCAGCGAGCCGGTGGCCGAGGCGATGGCCGCCGGGGCGTTGGCCCGGTTCGGCGCCGACACCGCGGTGGCGATCACCGGGATCGCCGGCCCCGGCGGGGGCAGCGCGGCGAAACCGGTCGGCACGGTGTGCTTCGCGGTGCTGCTCGGCGACGGCCGCCGCACGGTGCGCACCGTCCGGCTGCCGGGGGAGCGGGCCGACGTCCGGGAGCGCTCCACCACGGTGGCCATGCACCTGCTGCGGCGTACCCTGCTCGGCGAATAGCCGGGCTCAGCCCTGCGGCACCTTGTCCAGCATCAGGTTCACCAGCCGGCCGGTCTGGGCGTTCACCTCGGCCGCGTCCGGCCCGCACACCAGCACGTCGGCGGCGACGTTGCTGCGCGCCGCCGCCCCGCGGGCGCAGAAGTAGTCCTTGCCCTCCTGGCTGCGGGGCAGGATGTCCACCCCGTAGGAGCGCTGCGGCGTGCCGATGTTCCAGGTCAGCTCCTCGCGGGCGAGCTTGACCCGGATCGGCTTGTCGGCGCACTGCCGCCAGCGCTGCACCAGCCCGTCGACGAACTGCTCGGCCGCGGCGGCGTCGCCGAAGGCGGCCACCCCGGTGCTGATCCGGTGGTTGCGCAGGTCGTCGGCGAGCCGGCCGTAGATGCCGGCGTAGCCGGACCCGGCGTAGGCCGAGGTGTCGTTGGGGATGATCGCGGCGGCGCAGTCCGGCTCGGACAGCGTGTCCTTGGGCAGCGAGTCCGGTTTGGTGTAGAGCGCCAGGACCAGCAGCACCTTGGTACCCAGGATCTCCCGCGCCTCCTCGGGGGTGGGGATCAGATCCTTGAGCTGGCCGATCTTGACCAGCGGCAGGTTCTCCGACGGCGGTTCCGGCGCGTACACCGCGGTGCCCGCGACCGTGCCGCCGCACGCGGTCAGCGTGGCGGCGGCGCACAACCCGGCGAGTGCGCCGATCCGGCGCCGAATGCTCTTGCCCATCGCAGACCTTCTTACCCGAGCCGGGCCGGGGCGCCGGGTCCGCCCCGCGGTGTGTCAGTCGAAGAACGCCAGCAGGCGGCTGAGGATGTCCTCGGCCCGGCCCAGTCCGGCCAGGTGGCTCTCGCCCGGCAGGTGGTAGAGCTCGGCGTCCGGCAGCCGCTCCACCACGTGCCGGCCGTGCGCGAACGGCACGATGTGGTCGCGGTCGCCGTGCCACCACCGCACCGGGACCTTCACCTCCGCCAGGGTGAAGCCCCAGTGCCGGGCGAACACCACGATGTCGGCGAACGGTGCGGCGAGCTGCTTGCGGCTGCCGTTGAGCAGATCGTCGAGGAACATCGCCTTGAACTCCGGGCGCACCAGCAGCTGCCGGTCGGCCTCCGGCGAGACGCGCGCGTAGAGCTCCAGCGCCGGGGAGGCCACCGGCCGGATCAGCCGGATCAGCCCGGAGGCGGCCAGCCGCACCGGCAGGCCCGCCACCTCGAGCACCGGCGCCACCGCGCTGCCCACGGCCATCAGCCCGCCGCCGACCGCGTCCGGCCCGACGGTCGGGGCCACCCCGCCGAGCACCCCGACCGCCACCACCCGGTCCGGCATCGCGGCGGCGCACGCCAGCGTGTACGGGCCGCCGCCGGACAGGCCCACGATCGCCATCTCGCCGATGCCCAGGGTGTCGGCGATGGTGCGCAGGTCCTCGGCGAAGGCCAGCACGTTGGGGTACTGGTACGGCGTCGACGACCCGATGCCGGGCCGGTCGACGCCGATCAGCCGGATGCCGTTGCACTCGGCGAACGCCCGCGCCTCGGTGGGGATCTGCCGGCGCGCCCCCGGGGTGCCGTGCAGCCAGAACACCGCGCGGCCCTGCGGCGCCCCGAACTCGGCGAACCCGATCTGCCGGCCGTCGCCGACGGCGATGTTGCCCTCGAGTTTCGGGCGTTCGATCCCATAGGCCATGCGACCCAGTGTCGCACGTCACCGCGGGCCGCCCGGATGATTTGCGGTGCGGTGAGCCCGCAGGACCGCTCCGGGATCGGCCATGACCGTCGGCCCCGCCCCGCCCGTGCCCCCGGAGCCGCCGCTGTCCAGGTTCGATCTCGGGGTGTCGGTCCCGGTTCCGGTGCTCGCCGCGGTGCTCACCGGCCGCGGCGCGGTCCTCGGATTCCTTTTGCTGGCCACCGGGGGCCCGACCGAGCGAGCGCGGCGGGCGCCGGTCGGCCCACGGGCCGGCCCGCCCGATCCTGCAGAACGATTCGCGTCCGGCCATGGCGACGGGCCGGGTTCGAATACTGTGGCCGGGTGTTGGAGCGCACCACCTGTGCGGTGATCGGCGGTGGGCCGGCCGGGATGGTGCTGGGCCTGCTGCTGGCCCGCGCCGGCGTCGCGGTGACGGTGCTGGAGAAGCACGCCGACTTCCTGCGCGACTTCCGGGGCGACACCGTGCATCCGAGCACGCTGGCGCTGCTCGACGAGCTGGGGCTGTGGCCGCGGTTCGCGGCGATCCCGCACAGCCGGATCGAGCGGGTCACGGTCCGGATCGGCGACCGCGACGTGACGGTCGCCGACTTCGCCCGGCTGCGCCACCCGCACCCGTACCTGGCGATGGTGCCGCAGTGGGATCTGCTGGATCTGCTCGCCGGGGCCGCGGCCGACGAACCCGGGTTCGAGCTGCGGATGGGCACCGAGGTGACGGGGCTGCGGTGGGCGCACGGCCGGATCTGCGGCGTCAGCTACCGGGTCGGCGACCACGAGGAGCTGCTGGCCGCCGAGCTCACCGTGGCCTGCGACGGCCGCTGGTCCACGGCCCGCACCGCGGCCGGGCTGGTCCCGCACGAGTACCCGGTGCCGTTCGATGTGTGGTGGTTCCGGGTGCCGCGCCGGCAGGACGGCACCGCCCCGGTGCTGCCGCGCATCGCCCCGGGCCGGGCGCTGATCATGCTTCCGCGCCCGGGGTACTACCAGGCCGGCTACCTCATCCCGAAGGGCAGCGACGGACAGCGGCGCGCCCGCGGTCTGGAGGCGTTCCGCGCCGAGATCGCCGAGCTGGCGCCGGAGGCGGACGTGGCGGCCATCGGGTCCTTCGACGACGTGCGGCTGCTCGACGTGCGGCTGAACCGGTTGCGCCGCTGGTACGTCGACGGCCTGCTGTGCATCGGCGATGCCGCCCATGCGATGTCACCGGCCGGCGGGGTCGGCATCAACCTGGCCGTGCAGGACGCGGTGGCCGCGGCGGCGCTGCTGGCCGGACCGCTGCGCCGGCACCGGGTGACCGTCCGGGACCTAGCGGCGGTGCAGCGCCGCCGCGCCCCGGCCACCGTGCTCGCCCAGGCGATGCAGCGAGTGGTGCACCGGCGCCTGCTCGGCCCGGTGCTGCGCGGGAAGCCGCCGGATCCGCCGGCCCGGCTGCCGGGGCTGCCCGCACTGACCGCACGGCTTGTCGGCGTGGGGATACGGCCCGAGCGCACACCGGATTTCGCGCGCCGCCGGCCGGCCGACGGCTGAGCGGTGCCCGATGCCGTCCGGCCACGGCGCCGGGGGTGGGGTGCCGTGGCCGGACGGTGGTCGGAGGTTTGCTTGAAACGTGTTGCGCCGCAGGTGATCAGGGCGCGGTGGTGCGGTATCCGACGTAGAAGGCCAGGGCCCGGTCCGGGGTGGAGAACAGGATCCGGGACCCCTTCGGGAAGAAGATCGCGTCGTGCTTGCGGGCGATCAGCACCTGGCCGGTGTCCGGGTTCTCCAGCCGGAACTCGCCCTCGAGCACGACCTTCATCTCGTCGTAGTCGTAGTAGTAGTCCAGCGGCGCCTCGGTGTGCTTGAGCTCGAAGTAGCCCGCGCAGAATGGGGTGCCCTCCGGGTTGGCGTACACATCGGCGATGTAGCCATCGGTGCCGGGATACTGCTCGGCCGGCATCGGCGGCAGACTCTCCCAGAACCCCGAGACGACCCGGAACGGCTGGACTGCGGTTTCGGTCATATCACCTCCCAGTTGATTGCTGTGATGAAACGAAAGGTACTGGGAGGAAACGGTTCCGGGGTTACCGCCGGATTGAGAATGTGTTAACTGATCAGGCGGTGACGATCAGGTGCAGTTCGCGGCGACCGTGCTCCTCGACCGTCATGCCCGCCTCGCGGGCCACCCGGGCCACGCCGGCGGCGTCGGTGGGTTCGGTCGGGTCGCCGGCCAGTGCCCGCGCCAGCCGGCCCTTGTGCGCCTTGTTGAAATGGCTGACGACGGTGCGTCTTCCGTCCGGGTGTTCGGTGTAGACCTTGACCGTCACGGCGCTGCGCAGCCGGCCCAGCCCGGCGTAGGCGCCGGAGCGCAGGTCCACCACGAGCCGTTCCTCGGCCAGCCGTGCCAGCACCGGTTCCAGCACCGGACGCCAGCGCGGCGCGAGCGGTCCGCCCGGCGGTTTCGAACCGGCCGACAGCCGGTAGGCCGGGATCGGGTCGTCGGCGCGCAGCAGTCCGAACAGCGCCGAGGCCACCACCAACCGCTCCCGGGCGCGTTCGGCGGGCTCGCCGGTCAGCGAGCCGATGTCGAGGGCGTCGTAGAGCACCCCGGTGTAGCGCTCGATCGCCGGCATCGTCGGCGCCTCCCACAGGGCGGCGTTGCGGTCGATCTCGGCATCCTGCGCCGGCGAGAGCCCCAGGGCGGCCCGGCTGGCCGCGCGGTCGGCGGCCAGCGCCACCAGCTCGGCGACCAGTTCGTCGCGCACCGGGGTGAGCTCGGGGAACCCCAGCCGGTCCAGGTCCAGCGCGGGCCCGTTCCCGCCGGCGCGCTTGGTCTCCGAGGGTGGCAGCAGCACGATCACGGCTGTCCACCGTAGCGTCCGGCGCGGGCGGCTCAGCCCGCGGTCGCGTCCGGCAGCAGCGGCGGGCAGCTGCCGTCCGGTGCGGCGACCCGCTCGAAGTGCCACCACTCGTTGGCGTACACCCGGCACAGCCCGAATCGCGGGCCGTACCGCACCATCCACTCCGCGGCCGCCGGGCCGCCGATGTCCACCGCCGCGCCGGTGACGTGCCGGGACACCTCGGGCGCGGCGACCCAGCGGCGGGCCTCGGCGAGGCTGCCGTACCCGGCGACGGCGTCGTCGAGGAAGTGCTGCTGCAGTTCCGGTGAGCGCCAGCCGGAGGTGATGCGCACCTCGACGCCGGCGGCGGCCGCCTCCGCGGCGGCGGCCCGCACCGCCCAGCGCAGCCCGGGCTCGAGCAGCGCGACCGCCGGGTGGCTGTCGTCGAACGGGCTCACGGTCAGCCCGGGCGGGATCGAGCCGTCACCGGCGACCACGACGCCGTCGTCGACGAGGCGCGGTGCTCCGGCGGGATCCGGGGTGGGGCAGGTCGGGACGGGGAGCAGCGCGGTGAGTAGCACCGCCCCCGCGGCGAGCGCCCGCAGCCCGGTCACCGGCCCCGCCCGAGCAGCAGCGGCACCCGCTGTTCGGCCGGGGTGAGCGAACCGTGGTGGCCGACGAACCCGGATTCCAGCGGCTCGGCGGCCCGGCGCAGCAGCACGGTGTCGCCGCGGGCGGCGGCCACCACGTCGCCGATGCGGGGCCGCACCGCGTCGGTCACCCGCGGCCCGAACCAGCCGGCCGCGATCGCCTCGTCGCGCGGCAGCACCCAGGCCCGGTCGCCGAGCCGGGCGCGCCAGGTGGCGAGCACGTCGTCGGACGCGCCGGCGACGGTGTAGAGGTGGCGGGCCCGCGGCTCACCGCCGATCGCCCCCACGCCCGCGCACAACTGCGGCTCGGCGTCGAGGTCGACGGTGTCCCCGGCGGTGATCATGCCGTGGTCGGCCACCACCGCCAGCAGCCCGCCCGGCGGCAGCGCCGCCAGGATCGAGTCGACCAGCCGGTCCACCTGGCGCAGCTGCATCCGCCACGGCGCCGAGCCCGGCCCGTAGCGGTGGCCGAGCAGATCGAGCTGGCTGTGGTAGCCGTAGCAGAAGCCCCGGGCCGCAACGACATCCGCCACGGTGGCGGCGAGGTCGCCGAGCGCGAGGACCCCGACGTAGCGGCCGCCGCGCAGCACCGCCCGGGTCAGCCCGGAGTCGGCGAACGCCGCGTCGGACACCACGCTGACCGCGATCCCCGCGGCGGCGGCCCGTTCGAAGGTGGTCGGGTGCGGCTGCACCCGCTCCGGGGGAGCCGTGCTGCGCAGATCCTCCCCGCGCGGGTGCGGCCGCCAGCGCAGCGCGTTGAGCACCCCGGTACCGGGCAGCCGGAACGAGAGGCCCACCATGCCGTGCTCGCCGGACGGGCGGCCGGTGCCGACGGCCGCGAGCCCGGCGGCGGTGGTGGACGGGAAGCCGACCTGCAGGGTGGGCCCGCGTAGCTCGGCGAGCACCGGGGCGTCGGCGGCGTGCGCGTCGAGCAGGTCGGCGCCGAGGCCGTCGATCAGCAGCACGCAGGCGCCGGACACCTCGCCGAGGTCGGCGTCGAACCGGGGCTCGAACCCCGGCACGCCCATCGCGGCGAGCACGGTCGGGACGACGTCGGCCAGGTGCGGCAGCGCGGTCTCAGCCACACGCCGAGCGTGCCACACTCACCGCGTAGTCCCCGCCGGCATAGGGCTCGCGGTCCCAGGTGGCCCAGCGGTGCAGCGGTCGCAGTCCGGCGGCGGCGACGAGTTCGTCGTAGCGGTCCAGCGGCAACCGGTCGGCCCGCACGGTGAACCCGGCCACCAGCAGCCCGCCGGGCCGCAGCCGGGCGGCCAGCTGTCGCAGCACGGTCGCCTCGGTGCCCGGGTCGAGGAAGATCATCACGTTGCCGGCCAGCACGACGAGGTCGAACCGGTCGGTGACGTGCCGGTCCAGCTCGACCAGGTCGGCGTGCAGCCAGCGCAGCCGCGGCGCCTTGCGGCGGGCGGCGGCCAGCATGGCGGGGTCGGCGTCCACGCCGAGCACGGTGAACCCGCGGCGCGCGAGTTCGATGGCCACCCGGCCGGTGCCGCAGCCGGCGTCGAGCACGCGCCGGCCACCGGAGTCGGCCAGCAGTGCCGCGCCGAGATCGGCCTCACCGTGGATGTTCACGCCGGCGGCGGCCAGCCGGTCCCAGCGGGCGTCGTAGTCGTCGCCGCGCGGAGCGTCGGTGTGCTGCCAACGGGTCACGTCCGCCGAGGCTACCCGCGTCCGGCCAGCAGCCGGGCCACCCCGGCGGTCAGGTCGCGCAGCGCCGGCAGCGCGCTCAGCAGCGCCTGGACGTCGGCGGGCGGCAGCTCGGACAGCGCCTGGGCCACCGCGCCGGCCAGAGCGTCCTCGATGGCGGCGCGCTCGGTCAGGGCCTTGTCGGTGGGGCGCAGCACCGAGACCCGGCGGTCGTGCTCGGCGGGGCGCTTGTCCAGCAGGCCGCGGTCGATCAGCGAGCGCACCGCCGCACTGACGTTGCTCGACTGCATCCCGGTCGCGGCGGCGACCTCCGACACGCTGCGCCCGGGTTGTTCGAGGACGGTGCGCAGCACCGCCAGCTCCGAGGCGGGCAGCGGTTCCAGGCCGACCTTGGCCGGGCCGAGGCGGGCCAGCCGCCAGGACAGCGCGTGCAGCACCAGGGCCAGCTCGCGCAGCGGGGGATCGGTCGGGGTGGAGGCCATCACCGCACCATACATATGTTGACATACTTATTAGTCGATACGTATCGTTGAACCACCGCTGCGCTCCGCATGTAAGGACTCCATGACCTCCACCGGTTTCTCCGTGCCGTTGCTCATTGTGCTGGCAATGCTCAACGGCCTCACCCCGTTCTCGATCGACATGTACCTGTCGGCCTTCCCGGAGATGGCGGTCGAGTTCGGCACCACCGCGTCGGGGGTGCAGCTGTCGCTGACCGCCTTCCTGATCGGCCTGGCCAGCGGGCAGCTCGTCATCGGGACCGTCTCCGACCGGTACGGCCGGCGGGTGCCGCTGCTCGTCGGCACCGCGGCCTGCCTGGTGGCCAGCCTGGCCTGTGCGGTCGCGCCGTCGATCGCGGTGCTGGTGGCGCTGCGGTTCGTGCAGGGCTTCACCGGTGCGGCCGGCGTGGTGATCGGCCGCGCCGTGATCGCCGACCGCGTCGAAGGCGCGGCTGCGGCACGGGTGTTCGCGGTGATGATGCTCATCAGCGTGCTCGCCCCGATCACCGCGCCGATGCTGGGCGGTGGCATCGTCACCTGGCTGGGCTGGCGGGCGGTGTTCGTCGCGCTGGCCGTGCTGAACCTGCTGCTGCTGTTCGGCGTGCTGGCCTTCGTCGAGGAGTCGCTGCCGCCGGAGCGGCGCCGTCCCGGTGGGCTGGGGGCGCTGGCCGCGAGCGCACGCAGCGTGCTGACCAACCGCCACTACCTCGGCTACGCGCTGACCATGGCGTTCACCTCCGGCGGGCTGTTCGCCTACATCTCGGCCTCGCCGTTCGTGCTGCAGAACATCATCGGGCTGTCGCCCGGGCGCTACGCGGTCACCTTCGGCTGCTGTGCGCTGTGCATCGGGGTGTCCGGCCTGGTCTCGGCGCGGTTGGTGCGACGGTTCCCGCCGCGCCGGGTGCTCATCGGCGGGGTGTGCGGCATGGTCGTGATGGCGAGCCTGCTGCTGCTGGCGGTGACGGCCGGCGGGGTGCAGCCGGTCGCGACCATCGGACTGATGGCGGGTTTCCTGGCCAGCATCGGGTTCGTCTACAGCAACGCCACCGCACTGGCCACCACCGAGGTCCGGCACGCCGCCGGCACCGGCTCGGCGGTGCTGGGCCTGCTGCAGTACGGGACCGGTGCGGTCACCCCGCCGCTGGTCGGGCTCGCCGGGTCGGCCAGCGCGGTGCCGATGGGGGTGGTGATGGGCGGCGCGGCCGCGCTGGCGGCGCTGTCGCTGGCGGTGCTCACCCGGGGACACCGGCCCGATTTCGAACCGGTCCCGGTCGAGGCGGCCGAGCCGGCCGGGTTTCGCGGCGGGGGCAGCGGGTAGACGCAGGGTGACCGGGCGCCATTCGCGCCGCATCCACCACTGCTCCGAGGGGGCATCACTGTGACCACCACCGCGACGCTGCAGACCCAGCTGCGCACGCTGCTCGACCTGACCAACACCGAGATCCAGGTCGCCGAGACCCGGGTCGCCCAGGCCCGCACCGAGGCGGTGCGCCGGGAACTGACCCAGAACGCCGGCAACGCCCGGCACCGGGCCGAGGCGATCACCCGCGCACTGCGCGACCTCGGCGGCTGCCCGAGCGTGACCGGCCCGCTGTTCGGACGCGCGGCCGCCCTGGTGAAGACGATGGTCGAGCAGGCCCAACCGTTCGACGAGGCGCTGCTGGGGGACCTGCAGCTGGAGCACCAGCTGCTGGACCGGGCGCGCTACGTCAAGGCGCTCGCCGTCGCCGCCGGCCATGCCGATGTCGAGGCGCTCGCCGACCGGCTCGTCACCGCGCACTCGGCGACGGTCGAGTGGCTGACCACCGTGCTGGCCGAACTGGCGCTCGGTGGGCCCGCCGCGCTGCGCCGCACCCCGCTGCAGGCCGCGGCCGGGGCCGCGGTTCGACTCGTCAACGCCCCGGTGAACTGGACGGCCCGCGGGCTGGACCGCGCGGTGGCCACCGTGCGCTCGGTGCCGCGGCCCACGGACGCGTTCACCCGCACGGTCTCACCCGATGTCGAGGATCTGCCCATCGACGACTACGACGCGCTCAACGTCGCCCAGGCCGTGGCCGCCGTCAAGGACCTGGAGATCCCGGCGGACATCCGCAACGTCATCGCCTACGAGGAGGCGCACAAGGACCGCCACGGCGTCGTCTCGGCGGCCCAGACCCGGCTCGCCGCGATCGCTCAGGACGTCGTGGGGATCAACACCTGACACCTATGCCGACCGGGTGAGCAGGGGCAGCACCGCCCGCCGTCGGGCGGTGATCGCCTCGGCGAAGCAGCGCAGCGCCCGGGGGACCGAGTCGACCACCACGAACGCGGACGCGTCGCCGAAGACATCGAGTGCCTGGCTCACCGGCGGACCGGTGACCAGGGCCCACTCGATGCCGGCGGCGCGGCATTCGTCGTCGAGGTCGTACAGCAGGCACAGCCCGGGCCGCGCGAACCAGTTCACCCCGGCCAGATCGAGCACCAGGGGCTGGCCCGCGCGCACGAATCGCTTGAGATAGCCGGAGATTCGATCGGCGTTGACGGCATCGACCACGCCGGTCACGGTCACCACGGTGGCCAGGTGACGGCTCTGCGCCCGCACGGCCGCACCGGCGAACTCCCGGGCGGCGCACCCGCATCGCGCCGCGCGCGGCCGGAGCCTGTCGATCGGTACGGTCATGTCGACCTCATCTCCCGAAGGGTGCGTTGCTGAGAGAATCCCAGTGCCCCCAAGCTATCCGGCAACTCTAAGGCGGCCGGGAGCGCGCTCTAAATTCCGGGTAAGAAGCCGGTACGAGGTGATGACGGCACGGTGGTGGACGAGGTGCGGTGCGGCCGCGGCGGTCCTGGCGGTCGGCACCCAGTGCGCCGCGCCCGCACCGGCACCCGCCCCGGAGCCGACGCCGGCCTCCACCGCACCCACCACCGCCGCCACGCCGGCGGCCCCCGCACCGGCGACTGCCGGCGGGGTGCGCCGGCCCGCCACCGTGCATCCGGTGACCGCGGCCGATCTCGGTCCGGCCTGGCGGCCCGGCTGCCCGGTCGGTCCGGACGGCCTGCGCCGGGTGGAACTCGACCACCTCGGCATGGACGCCCGCATCCACCGCGGCTCGCTGGTGGTCGACGCCGGGCTCGTCGACGAGGTGATCGCGATCTTCGACGAGCTGCTGCGGCTCGGGTACCCCATCGAACGGATGCGCACGGTCGACCACTACCCGGACGCCTCCGATGAGGCCTCGATGGCCGACAACAACACCTCGGCCTACAACTGCCGCGACATCCCCGGCACCGGGCAGTGGTCGTGGCACGCCTGGGGCCGCGCGATCGATCTCAACCCACTGCTGAACCCGTACCTGGACGAGCACGGGGTGGCCCCGCACAACGCCGGGCCCTACCTGGACCGCAACCGCATCGACCCCGGGCTGCTGCACGACGGTGACGCCGCGGTGCGGGTGTTCACCGACCGCGGCTGGCGCTGGGGCGGCCACTGGCGAAACCCCGTGGACTATCAGCACTTCGAACGCCATCGCTGACCGTCCCGGCGGTCCGCGGCGCGGTTCCGGCCGGAGCCCCGGATTTCTCGCGGGCCCGCACCTCACCCACGGCCCGAACCATCGTTCGAACCGTTGACGGAGGCCCGATCCGTCCACAGGCGCGCATTCAGCCACCGACTCCCCGTAGGGTCGTGCGCGTGTCGGTTCGCGAACTCGTCGTCCTGGGGACCGCCAGTCAGGTGCCGACCAGGCACCGCAACCACAACGGCTACCTGCTGCGCTGGGACGACGAAGGGCTGCTGTTCGACCCGGGGGAGGGCACCCAGCGGCAGTTCCTGCTGGCCGGCGTCTCGCCGACCGCCGTCACCCGGCTGTGCCTGACGCATTTCCACGGCGACCACTGCCTCGGCGTGCCGGGCATCGTGCAGCGGCTCGCCCTGGACCGCGTGCGACAACCGGTGCACGCGCACTTCCCGGCCTCCGGCCGCGACTACTTCGCCCGGCTGCGCCACGCCTGTCTCTACCACGACACCCTCGAGCTGCGCGAACATCCGGTCTCCGGCGACGGGCCGATCGCCACCGGGGCGTTCGGCACCCTCGAGGCGCGCCGACTCGACCACGGCGTCGAGGCCTTCGGCTACCGGCTCACCGAACCGGACGGCCTCCGGTTCCGCAAAGATCGACTGGCGCACTTCGGGATCCGCGGTGCGGACGTGGCCCGGCTGCAGCGCGAGGGCCGGCTCGTCACGCCGCGCGGTGTCGTCGACATCGGGGAGGTCACCGCAGTCCGGCCCGGCCAGCGATTCGCCTTCGTCATGGACACCCGGCTCTGCGACGCCGTCTACGAACTCGCCGACCGGGCGGACATGCTCGTGATCGAGGCCACGTTCCGGCACGAACACGCCGCACTCGCACAGGAATACGGGCATCTCACCGCCCGCCAGGCCGGCCGGGTGGCCCGCGAATGCGGGGTGCGGCGGTTGGTGCTCACCCACTTCTCGCAGCGCTACGCCGACCTCGCCGCGCACCGGGACGAGGCCGGCGAGGCGTTCGGCGGCGACATCGTCGTCGCCGCGGACCTGATGCGCATCCCGGTGCCGAAACGCCCGCCCGCACCGTGACCGGACACACCGGGGCGGGGTTGGTAGTCTGCCAGGGCTGTCGTCGCCTGCGGACCGAAAGCCCCGACACGGAAAGAGAGTTGTGCGCTCCGGAGAGATCAAGGCGTTGTCCGGGCTGCGCATCGTGGCCGCCGTCTGGGTGGTGCTGTTCCACTTCCGCCCGCTGCTGCACCAGGCCGCGCCGCGCACGGCCGAGGCGCTCGCACCCGTGCTCGACTGCGGGGCGCAGGGCGTGGACCTGTTCTTCATCCTCAGCGGCTTCGTGCTGACCTGGAACTACCTCGACCGCATGGGGCCGGCCTGGTCCACCCGCACCACACTGCGCTTCCTGTGGCTGCGGCTGGCCCGGGTGTGGCCGGTGTACCTGGTCACCATGCACCTCGCGGCCGGGATCATCCTCGCCACCCGCTACATCGGGCACGTCCCGTGGGACGAGGCACTGGCCGAGGTCACCGCCGGCAACTACATGCGGCAGCTGCTGCTGATCCAGCTGTGGTTCCGGCCCTACTTCGACGGCTCGAGCTGGAACGGCCCGGCCTGGTCGATCAGCGCCGAATGGCTGGCCTACCTGCTGTTCGGCGGGCTGGTCCTGCTCGTCTTCCGGCTGATGCGGGCCACCCGGGCGCGCGGGCTGCTGCTGCTGTCGGTGGGGGCGACGCTGCCGCCGCTGATGCTGGTGCTGTCCAGCGGGCTGTTCTACACCCCGTGGAGCTGGCTGCCGCGGATCGTGCTGCAGTTCACCGCCGGCGCGCTGGCCTGCGCGGCGGTGCGCCGGCTGCGGCCCAGCGACCGGATGCGGCTCGGTGCCGGGTACCTCGCCCTCGGGTTGCTGGTCGCCGTCATCGCACTGCTGTACTGGCTCGACGCGCACGGCCCGGCGGCCATGGTCGATCCCGGCGCGCTGGTCGATGTGCTGTTCGTGCCGCTGGTGGTGAGCCTGGCGGTCGGGGCCGGGGGACTGGTGCGGGTGCTGTCCTGGCGGGCGGTGGTCTACGCCGGGCACGTCTCGTTCAGCCTGTACATGGTGCACGAACTGGTGCACATGGTGTGGAACTGGGCGGCCGAGCAGTTCGGGATCGTGCTGGAGCCCGGCACGGGGGCCAGGCTGGTGGTGGCCGGGCTGCTGGGCGCGGCGGCGGTCGGGGCCGTGGCCCTCTACCACCTCGTCGAGGAGCCGTCCCGCAAATGGATGCGCCGGATGCTCGACACACCGCCGGCGGCCGACGGCGACGGGCGGACGGACACGCGCGTCGCGGTCGGCGGCGGCGCGGCGGCGGCTTAGGCTGTCGGACGTCATCGGTCGATCGTTGGGCGGCGATGGGAGGCACAGAGTGAGCCGGCTGTTCACCCTGCTGCTGTCGCTCGCGCTGGTGGTCGGGGTGCTCGGTGCGCCCGCGCCGCGTCACGACGCGGTGCGGCCGGCGGTGCTGCCGCTGAGCCGGGTGGCGGTGATCAGCGACTCCTACACGGCCGGCTCCGACGAGGGCGGCCTCGGCCCGAAGGGCTGGCCGACGCTGGCCTGGCAGCTGCTGGCCCGGCAGGGCATCCCGGTGGCCGCCGACGTCGCCGCCGAGGGCGGCGCCGGCTACGGCACCCGCGGCAACCGCGGCAACATGTTCGAGGACCTCGCCATCCGCGCCGTGCGGCCCGACGACGCGCTGGTGGTGTTCTTCGGCTCCCGCAACGACGAACACGTCAACCCCGTGCTGCTGCCGGTGCTGATCTACGGCACCCTGCAACGCGCCTACCGCACCGCGCCGGGGGCCCGGTTCCTCATCGTCGGCCCGGCCTGGCCCACCGCGGACCCGCCGCCGTGGATTCTGCGCATCCGCGACGCCCTGGACTATCAGGCGCGGCTCATCGGGGCCCGGTTCGTCGACCCGATCGCCGCCCGCTGGTTCGTCGACAACCCCGAGCTGATCGGCGGCGACGGCGTGCACCCCACCGACGCGGGCCACGCCTACATGGCCGAACGGATCGCCCCGCTCATCGCCGACATGCTCATGCAGCGGTTCTGAAACGGCGCCCCGCGGACCGGGGTCCACGGGGCGCCGCCGCAGCCGACGGTCAGTCGGCCAGATCGAACCGGTCGTTGTTCATGACCTTCACCCAGGCCGCCACGAAGTCGGTGACGAACTTCTGCTTGTTGTCGTCCTGGGCGTAGACCTCGGCCAGCGCCCGCAGCTGCGAGTGGTGCCCGAACACCAGGTCGTTGGCGGTGGCGGTCCACTTCACCTCGCCGGTGGTGCGGTCCACCGCCTCGTAGACGTGCTCGGTGTTGGACCCGCGCCACTCGTAGCGCATGTCGAGCAGGTTGACGAAGAAGTCGTTCGTCAGCTTGCCCGGCTGCTCGGTGAGCACGCCGTAGCCGGTGTTGCGGTAGTTCGCGCCGATCGCGCGCAACCCGCCGATGAGCACGGTGAGCTCGGGTGCGGTCAGGTTGAGCATGTAGGCGCGGTCCACCAGCAGGCGTTCCACCTGGGTCTTCTCGTTCGGGCGGATGTAGTTGCGGAACCCGTCGGCCCGCGGCTCGAGCACCCGGAACGACTCGACGTCGGTCTGGTCCTGGGTGGCGTCGGTGCGCCCCGGCGCGAACGGCACGGTGACGTCGAACCCGGCGTCGCGGGCGGCCTTCTCCACCGCGGCCGAACCGGCCAGCACGATCAGGTCCGCCAGCGAGATCTTCTTGCCGCCGCCGGCCGTGGCGTTGAAGTCCTGCTGGATCCGCTCCAGCACCGGCAGCACCCTGGCCAGTTCGTCGGGCTCGTTGACCTCCCAGCTGCGCTGCGGCTCCAGCCGCAGCCGGGCGCCGTTGGCGCCGCCGCGCTTGTCGGTGCCGCGGAAGCTCGAGGCCGCCGCCCAGGCGGTCTTGACCAGTTGCTGCACGGTCAGCCCGGAGTCGAGCACCTTGGCCTTCAGCGCCGCCACGTCGGCGTCACCGACGAGGGCGTGGTCGACCTCGGGCACCGGGTCCTGCCAGACCCAGGTCTCGTCGGGCACCCACGGGCCGATGTAGCGGGACTTCGGGCCCATGTCGCGGTGCAGCAGCTTGAACCAGGCCTTGGCGAACTCCTCGGCGAGCTCCTCGGGGTGGTCCAGCCACCGCCGGGTGATGTCGGCGTAGATCGGGCTGAACCGCATCGCCAGGTCGGTGACCAGCATGGTGGGCTTGCGCTTCTTGTTGGCGTCGAACGGGTCCGGAATGATCTCCGGCGCGTCCTTGGCCACGTACTGCCACGCGCCCGCGGGGCTCTTGGTGAGCTCCCACTCGTAGCCGTAGAGGATCTCCAGGAAGTCGTTGCTCCACCTGGTCGGTTGCGTGGTCCACACGACCTCCAGGCCGCTGGTGATCGCGTCCGGTCCCTTGCCGGAACCGTAGGCGCTCTTCCAGCCGAGCTGCTGCTGCTCGATCGGTGCTCCCTCGGGCTCCGGCCCGACCAGGTCGCCGGGGCCGGCGCCGTGGGTCTTGCCGAAGGTGTGGCCGCCGATGATCAGCGCCGCGGTCTCGACGTCGTTCATCGCCATCCGGCCGAAGGTCTCCCGGATGTCGATGGCGGCCTTGAGCGGGTCGGGCTCGCCCTCCGGGCCCTCCGGGTTGACGTAGATCAGGCCCATCGTGGTGGCGCCGAACGGTTCGGCGAGCTCGCGGTCGCCGGAGTAGCGCTTGTCGGTGCCCAGCCAGGTGTCCTCGAGGCCCCACAGGGTCTCCTCGGGCTCCCAGATGTCCTCCCGGCCGAACGCGAAGCCCTTGGTCTTGAACCCCATGTCCTCCAGCGCGACGTTGCCGGCGAGCACGATCAGGTCCGCCCAGGACAGCTTGTTGCCGTACTTCTGCTTGACCGGCCACAGCAGCCGCCGGGCCTTGTCCAGGTTGGCGTTGTCCGGCCAGCTGTTGAGCGGGGCGAACCGCTGGGCGCCCTGGCCACCGCCGCCGCGGCCGTCGAAGATGCGGTAGGTGCCGGCGGCGTGCCAGCTCATCCGGATCATCAGGCCGCCGTAGTGGCCGTAGTCGGCCGGCCACCAGTCCTGCGAGGTGCGCAGGACGGTGCTGATGTCCCGCTTGAGGGCGTCGAAGTCGAGCTTGCGAACCTCCTTGCGGTAGTTGAAGTCCGGGCCGAGCGGGTTGGCCTTCTCGGTCTGCGCGTGCAGCACCGAGACGTCGACCTGATTCGGCCACCAGTCCTGGTTGGTCAGGGGCCGGCCGGGCTTGGGCGTCGGCGACTCCAGGGCCGGGCTCATGCTCTCGCTGGTGCTGTGTGTCTGCTCCGCGGGATGCGGCGGTCGGGCGTCGGATGTCACGGTGTTCCTTCCGGTCGGGTTGTGGGCGGTTGCGGTTCCGGCGCAGGCGGGTTTCCTGCACAGGTGGGGCAAATGCCCCAGTAGACGACCTCGGCCTCGTCGAGGCGAAAACCGTTGTGCCCGGAGGGGGTGAGGCAGGGGGCCGCGCCGACGGCGCAGTCGACGTCGACGATCGCGCCGCAGGAGCGGCACACCAGGTGGTGGTGGTTGTCGCCGACCCGGGACTCGTAGCGGGCCAGCATCCCGGCGGGCTGGATGCGCCGCAGCAGGCCGCGGTCGGTCAGCACGTGCAGCACGTCGTAGACGGCCTGGCGGGAGACCCCGGGCAGTCCGGCCCGAACCGCACCGAAGATCGTCTCGGTGTCGGCGTGCGGATGTTCGGTGACGGCCTCGAGCACCGCGACGCGCTGCCGGGTCACCCGGAGACCGGCGGCCCGCAGTCGGTCGGCGTGCACCGCGACCTGCGTCACACCTCGAGCATGCCGCAATAGATTGGAATGGGTCAGATATTCGCGGGATTGACCGGAAATTCTCAGCTTCCGCGGCCATCGGCTAGCTTTGCCGCTGATGCAGACCTTCATCGACTTCGACGACGCCGTCGTGTTCGCGGTTCCGCTCGCCGTGCCGGTGCGCGGCGCGACGGTGCACGAGGGGATGCTCATCGAGGGGCCGCAGGGCTGGGGCGAGTTCGCCCCGCCGCCGCGCGCCGACGCCGCGCTCGCGGCGCGTCATCTCACCGCGGCGGTGGAGGCCGGCACGGTGGGCTGGCCGGACCCCCGGCGCGGCCGGGTGCCGGTCGCGGTGACCGTGGCCGATCTCGACCCGGACGCCGCCCGCGCGGCCGTCGCCGCATCGGGCTGCCGGGCCGCCGACGTGCTCGTCGGCGACCGGCCACTGGCCGACGACGCCGCCCGGGTGGCCGCGGTGCGGGCGGCGCTGGGGCCGGACGGGGCGGTCCGCTGCGACGCCGGCGGCCGCTGGGACGCCGCCACCGCGGCGGCCGCCATCGCCGAACTCGACCGGGCCGCCGGGGGACTGGAATTCGTCGCCCGGCCCTGTCCTGGCGCCGGGGAGCTCGCCGCGCTGCGCCGCCGGGTCGGGGTGCCGCTGGCCGCCGAACCGGGCCTCGATGCCGACATCGTCCTGATCGACGGCGCGGCGGCCGGGGGCGTGCGCCGGGCGCTGCGGCTGGCCGAGCGGTCGGGGCGGCCGTGCGTGGTGGCCGCCGGCGTGCGCACCGGGGTCGGGCTGGCCGCCGCGCTGGCGCTGGCCGGGGCGGTCGATTCGCCGTACGCCGCGGCGGTCGGCGGGCACGGACTGCTCGCCGGGGACCTCGTCGCGGCGGCGCGTTCGCACGGCCCGGTCGACGGCGGGTTGCCGGTGGCGCCGACCCCGCCCGCGCCGGACCCCGAACGGCTGCGCCGTCACCGGGTCACCGACTCGCAACGCATCGCCGCCTGGCGGGAGCTGCTGGCGCGGGCCAGAGCGACAGCGGGCGGCTGACCGTCCGGCCAGCCGCCCGCCCGCGGACCGCGCGTGCTCAGTGCCAGAGCACGGCGATGAACACGTTGACCACGCCCAGCGCGCCGGCGGCGTGCGCCAGTGCCGGCAGCACCTCGTTGCGTTTGGTGCGGGCCCGGCCGACCTCGGTCAGGGCCACCACCACGACCGTGATCGCCAGCTTCAGCCCGATCTTGGCCCAGTCGAATTCCTTGTCGAGCGAGTCGATCGCATCGCCCATGCCGACCAGGATCACGCCGGTGAGCAGCTGCACCCGCGCACCCCAGAGCATCACGGTGTTCACCGCCGGCCGGCCCGCCAGGTAGCCACCGATGAGCGCGGCCAACCCGAGGAAGTGCGCCACCACGACGAGGTTGTAGACGAATTCCATGGGTAGCACCATACGAGACGTTCCGGCGCGCACCGGGACCTCGACGAGCCATGTCGCCGGATTCGACCTGAATCACGCGCGCGGATCGGTACCTTCGCAGCCGTGACCGCGTTGGTGAACCGTCAGATCGTGTTGCGCCGCCGCCCGCGGGGCCTCGTCGCACCCGGCGACACCGAGCTCGTCACCGCCCCCGCCCCGGAACCGGCCGAGGGGGAGGCGCTGGTGCGGGTCGGCTACATCGGCATCGACGCCGCGGTGCGCACCTGGCTCGACGACCGGCCCGGCTACCTGCCCCCGGTCCGGATCGGGGAGGTCATCCGGGCGGCCGGGATCGGGCAGGTGGTGGCCACCCGCTGCGACGCCTACCGGGTGGGCGACATCGTCACCACGCTCACCGGCTTCCAGGAGTACGTGATCTGCCGCGACGACCTGTTCACCACCCCGGTGCCCGGGCCGCCGGAACAGGTCGACCAGCTCGCGGTGATGTCGGTGTACGGGTCCACCGGCGCCACCGCCTACTTCGGCATGCACGGAATCGGCCGGCCGCAGCCGGGGGAGACCGTCGTGGTCTCGGCCGCCGCCGGGGCGACCGGCTCGATCGCCGGGCAGATCGCCAAGATCGCCGGCGCCCGGGTGGTCGGCATCGCCGGCGGGCCGCGGAAGTGCCGGGCGGTGGTCGAGGACTTCGGCTTCGACGCCTGCATCGACTACCGCAACGAGGACCTGCCGGCCGCGCTGAAGGTGCACTGCCCGCGCGGGGTGGACGTCTTCTTCGACAACGTGGGCGGGCCGATTCTGGACGCGGTGCTGGGCCGGCTGGCCCACCACGCCCGGGTGGTGCTGTGCGGGGTGATCTCGAGCTACCTGACCGGCGAGCACCCCGGCCCGGCCAACTACGTCAACCTGCTGGCGAAGTCGGCGTCGATGCAGGGCTTCAACGCGCTCGAGCAGTGGGACCGGTTCGACGAGGCGTTCACCGCGCTGCGCAACTGGGCCGACCGGGGCCTGCTGCGCCACCGCGAGACCATCCACGAGGGGATCGAGTCCTGCGTGGACGCGCTCAACGGGCTGTTCACCGGGGCGAATGTCGGAAAGATGCTCGTCCGGGTCACATGAGCCGGGCCGTTGTCGCGTCCGTCACCCTACACTGACCCCTCGTGGGCATCCTGTTCGGTTTCGCGCCGTGGATCGTGTACTGGCTGCTGGTCGGCAACGTGCCGTTCCACACGGCCGTGCTGGTGGCACTAGTGACTGCCCTGGCGGCGTTCGCGGTCGGGCGGCTCACCGGGTCGCCGGGCCGCACCCTGGAGACCGGGTCCGCGGTGGCGTTCGTCGTGCTCACCGTGCTGACGTTCACCGCCAGCGAGGACTTCATGCACGAGTGGATCCAGTCGCTGAGCAGCCTGTTGGTCTTCCTGGTGGCGCTGGGCAGCGTGCTGGCCGGCCGGCCGTTCGTCCGGGAGTACGCGGTGGCCACGGTGCCGCCGGACATCGCCGAGACCGAGCTGTTCAAGACCATCACCGCGCGGCTGACCTGGATCTGGGTGGCCGCGTTCGGCGGGATGGCGGTCTCGTCGGCGATCCCGCCGATCGTGCAGCCGGAGGCCACCCTGCTCGACGAGCGCACCCCGCTGTCGTTCATCTGCTACTGGGTGGTCCCGATGGGCCTGCTGGCGCTGGCCGCGTTGGCCACCCGGGTGCTGCCGGACCGGATGGTGGCCCGGGCCGACGAGATCGTGCGGCAGACGACGTTCGTCGCGCCCGAGGAGGCCACCATCGACGAGCTGTACTACCTGGCCCGCGAGCACGCGCTGCGCGAGGTCGGCCCGGGCAAGGAGCCCTACGAGATCAAGGTGGGTGCCAAGGGCACCCCGCTGGTCGGCGACGACGGGCGGATGTCCTGGCCGTCGACCTACAAGGTGCGCGACGCGCGCCGCTAGCCCACCTCCGTTCTTCCGCGAGCAGACGCACCCCCTGCGCGGCGTGTTTCCGGGGGTGCCCGCGTCTGCTCGCGCAGGGACTCGCGCGATGAGAGGAGCAACGACCATGGGGATCTACGCCGTCACCGGTTCGGCGTCCGGGATGGGCCGGCAGGTGGCCCGCAAACTGCGCGAGGCCGGCCACACCGTGATCGGGGTGGACCTGCGCGACGCCGACGTGATCGCCGACCTGTCCACGCCGGAGGGACGGCGCTCGGCCGCCGAGCAGGTGCTGGCTGCGGCCGGCAACCGGCTCGACGGGGCGGTGCTGGCCGCCGGGCTCGGGCCCGCGCCGGGCGCGGAGCGGCTGCGCCTGATCGCCGCGGTGAACTACTTCGGCGTGATCGAGCTGCTGACCGCCTGGCGGCCCGCGCTGGCCGCCGCGGGCGACGCGAAAGTCGTTGTTATCGGCAGCAATTCGACGACAACGACGCCGGTGGTGCCGGGTGCGGCGGTGCGGGCGCTGCTGCGCGGCGACCTGCAGCGGGCGCTGCGGGTGGTGCGGCTTTACGGGCCGGCCGCCCCGGCGATGGTGTACGCCGCCTCCAAGATCGCGGTCACCCGCTGGGCCCGCCGCCACGCCGTCACCGGCGACTGGGCCGGCGCCGGCATCCGGCTCAACGTGCTGGCCCCCGGCGCGGTGATGACCCCGCTGCTGCAGGAGCAGCTGGCCACCCCGAGCCAGGCCCGCGCGGTGCGGTCGTTCCCGGTGCCGATCGGTGGCTACGGCGACCCCGCCCACATGGCCGACTGGGCGCTGTTCATGCTCGGTGAGGCCGCCCAGTTCCTGTGCGGCAGCGTGGTGTTCGTCGACGGCGGGTCGGACGCCTACTTCCGCGCCGACGACTGGCCGCGCTGCGTGCCGGCCCGGCGGCTGCCGGTCTTCCTGTGGCGGTTCTTCCGCAAGCCGCGCTAGTCCTCCTTGCGGATCAACCGGCGCAGCGCCTGCTGGTCGGGGTTGAGCAGCTCGTTGATCCGATCCTGGTTGACGTCGGCGACGATGATCTCGCCGACGTCCTGGTGCACCTCGGAGAAGATGCCGTGCGACTTCATCTTCTCCGTCTGGTACAGGTTGTCCTCGGTGGGCGTGACGTAGTAGACCGCCTGCGCCTTGAACCGGTGCACCAGCCACAGGTGGATCAGCGTCATGAGCCGCTTCTGGCGCAGTTTCTCGGAGAAGGTGTTCTGGTCGCGGACGGTCAGGATGCTGCGGCCGTGCCGGTCGCGGATCGGGTCGACGAGCACGTTGGCCACCTTCTCCGGGGTGCCGTTCGGCCGTTCGGCGAAGATGCCCAGCTCCAGCACCTCGCCGCCGGCCCGCTGCGGGCGCAGCTGCACCCGCAGCGTCTCGCCGAGCCGGTAGTGCTCGCTCCAGATCGCCAGCCAGTCCTCCAGCAGCTTCTTGGGCACCTCGGTCTGCACCAGGTGCTGGTGCTGGGTGGAGCCCTCGCCCATCGCCTTGGTGGTGGCGGTGCGTCCGGAGGAGGCCGCCAGCGCGGCGTCCGCCCGCGGCCCGCCGACCAGCGTCTGCGGGGTGCGGTAGGGCGACTCCAGCAGCCGCAGCTTGCGCTGCACCCGGGCCAGCGCCAGCATGCCGTCCTGGCGCAGCGCGGTGGCGAACTCCTCGGCGGCCACGCCGTCGATCTGGTGGCCGCCGTAGGTGATGAAGTTGAAGACGAACCCGAGCTTGCCCAGTTCGCGGGGGAAGGCCCGCATCTCGTCGTCGGTCATGCCGGTGGTGTCCCAGTTGAACGACGGCGACAGGTTGTAGGCCAGCATCTTGTCCGGGTACTCGGCGTGGATGGCCTCGGCGAACTGCCGGGCCTCCTCGAGGTCGGCGGTCTTGGTCTCCATCCACAGCAGGTCCGCGAACGGGGCGGCGGCCAGCGACTTGGCGATCGCGTACGGGATACCGCCGCGCACCTGGTAGTAGCCCTCGGGCGTCTTGGCCAGCTCGCAGTCCCAGTCCACCGAGACGCCGAGCTCGCGTGCCTGCCCGGTCATCTCGAACAGCGACCGGCGCCGGGCGAAGGCCCGCCACTGGTCGGCGGTCATCGCGGCCGGCTCGCCCTCGCTCGCGGCGAACTCCAGCCGGTCGGCCACCGCCTCGCCGTAGGTCTTCAGCCCGGCCGCCTCCTCCCAGGCCGCCACGAACGCCGACTCGACCTCGTCGAACAGCTTGTCGTTGGCCGGGTCGCCGGGCTGCCAGCGCGCGACGACCTCGTCGACCCGGCGCAGCAGGCCCTGGTCGTCCAGCCAGGCCTCGGCGCGGGCGTACTCGCCCTCGGCGAGCGCGTAGAGCAGGTGCCCGTTCAGCTCGGTGGCGCCGCGCCGGAAGAAGGCCCGCATCAGCGCCAGGAAACACGACTTGTAGGACGGGATGTCCAGGTTGGTCACGCCGAGCAGGAAGGGCTGGTCGCGCTCGTCGGCGCGGCTGTCGATGAGGTTGGCCGCCTCGGCGTCGGTGCGGGCGACGATGATGCCCGGCACGCCCATCACGTCGAGCTGGAACCGGGCGGTGTTGAGCCGCTTGATCTGCTCGTCGGAGGGCACCAGCACCTTGCCGCCCTGGTGGCCGCACTTCTTGGTGCCGGGCCGCTGGTCCTCGATGTGGTAACCGGGCACACCGGCCTCGACGAACCGTCGAATCAGGTTGCGCACGTGGGGATCTCCGCCGTGTCCGGTGTCGGCGTCGGCGATGATGAACGGCCGGAAGTCGTACTCCGGGGTGGCCGCCCGCTGCTCCTCGGTCATCTGCATGCGCAGATAGTGCTGGTTGCGGTCGGCGGTCAGCAGCGCCCGCACCAGTCCGGCCGCCTCGTTGGGCACCTGGCTGAGCGGGTAGCTGGCCAGGTCCGGTCCCGGGTCCTCGTCGGCCGAGCCCTTCGCCGAGGTGGCCCAACCGCCGAGGTAGATGGCCTCAATGCCCATCCGTTTCATCGCCACCGCCTGGCCGGGGGAGTACGGCCCGAAGGTGGTGATGCATTCCTGGTGCTCGAAGAGCTCGCGCAGCCGGCGGTGGAACGCCTCGGCGGCTTCGCGGGCGACGGGGTAGTCGGTCGGGATGGTGCCGCGCTGTTCGGCGACCTGGCGGGCGGTGTAGAGCCGGATGATCCCGTCGAAACGGGGCTGTGCGAAATAGCGTTCGATTTCGGCGACGTCCTGGGCGAACTTCGCTGAGCGGGCGCGCACATCGGCATTGATGGTGGCCATGGCTCACGATATGTCCGGCGCTGTCATGATCGAGGCGTTTCCGGCAAGTTCCCCGGCGCCGTCGCGGCCCGTCACCGCCAGGTCACGGTATGGCATCTGTTCAGCCGATGTGCCGCAAGCGATTTGGAAGTCTGTAAACGGCGCCGGTACAACCGAACCAGGGGGCACCGACCGGTCTGTGCGGCGGTGCCCCGATGGCGGACACAGGTCAGGAGTGTGTGATTCGGATGAAGCGCTTGCTCGCCGTCGTGCTCGGTCTGGCGGTCGTGCTGGTGACGCCCGGCCTGGCGAGCGCGTATCCCTATCCGCGGCCGACGGCCAATCAGAAGGCGGTCGAGGTCGTGATCGCCCGTGCGCTCGCCGCGCGGGGCGTGCCGTTCGTCTACGGCGGCGGCGACGTCAACGGCCCCACCCGCCCGGCCGACCGTCCCGACGCCCCGGCCGATCTGCCGCTGCGCGATCCGCGCAGCCTGACCGCCGGGTTCGACGCCTCCGGCCTGATCGTGTACGCGTTCGCCGGGGCCGGCATCAAGATGCCGCGCACCTCCGGTGACCAGTACAAGGTGAGCCAGAAGATCCCGCCCAGCCTGGCGCTGCCCGGGGATCTGATCTTCTACGGCCCGGAGGGCACCCAGAGCGTGGCGCTGTTCATCGGCAACGGCCAGATGGTCGAGGCCACCGACCCGGTGGTGACGGTCTCGCCGGTGCGGTTCGCGAACATGACGCCCTACGTGGGGCGGATCATCCAGTAGGACCCGTCGGCGCGGGCGTGGCCGCCGGCGCCGGCTCCGGTGCCGACGGCGCCCCGGACTCCGGGGGCGGCACGTCCTCCGGCGCGATCGCGCGCACCCCGACCACGGTCGCGGTGAGGGTGGCGTTCGGCGGGCCGGCCACCGGGACGTCCTGCAGGATGCGGGCCTGGCTGCCCCGCACGGTGAAGTGCCCGTCCTGCGGTTCGGTGCCGCCGGTGACCCGGTACTCCACGGTGAACCCCTCCTCGGGCAGCGGGTGCAGCCCGAGGTACTTGGGGTCGACGGTGTAGCGGTACACGCAGCCGGTCGCGTCGCACTCCTGGCCGGAGACCCGGACGTCGAGGGCGAACTCCTCCGGGGTGGGCATGGCCGGCTCCGGCGGCGGCGGGGGTGGCGCGGCGACCGGGGTCGGTTGCGGCACCGGTTGTGTGCTGGTGACGATGATCATCACCGCAACCCCGACCGCCCCGGCGATCATCGCCACCAATGCCACCGCTGCGCCCCACTTGCGGGCGCGGTCCCGCCATCCGCTCATCGCAGTCGGTTATAGCCGACCGGGCCCGGCCGGTGTCGCAGGATCGTCACACCGGCCACGTCTCGCGCCGGTAGGCGGCGTCCCAGAACATCCACTCGTAGCGGCCGGCGGTCACGAAGTGACGGCGGGCGCGGGCCTCGTCGGCGCTGCTCAGCCCGGCCCCCACGCGGTCGGCCAGCGCCAGCACCTCGGCGGCCGAGGCGGTGAACTCCGGGCCGGCGTAGGTGTCGATCCAGCGCTGGTAGCGCGGGTCGGGCGAGCCGCGCCCGACCAGCTCCAGCCCGACCCGGGCGTAGATCCAGTAGCAGGGCAGCACCGCCGCCAGCCCGTCGGCGAACCCGCCGGCGTGGGCGGTGGCCAGCAGGTAGTTGGTGTAGGCGACGGTGGTGGGGCCGGGGGTGGCGGCCGCCGTGGCCCGCGGGTCCAGGTCCAGCTGCGGCAGCAGCTCGTCGTGCATCGCCAGCTCGGCGTCGTGCACCTCGGCGGCGTGCCGGGCGAACAGCGCGGTGTCGGCCGGGGTGGGGGCCTTGGCGCCGACCACGGCCAGCGCGCGGGCGTAGTCGCGCAGGTACAGCAGGTCCTGGGCGACGTAGTGGGCGAACACCGCGTCGTCGAGGTCGCCGTCGACCAGCCCGGTCAGAAACGGGTGGGCCAGCACGGCGCCGTAGATCGGTTCGATGTCGGCCCACAGCCGGGCCGACCAGGACGACGGATCGCGGGTGACGATCGCGTTCCGGCTCACGTTTCCCCTCAACTCGTGGCTGTCGTCTCGAGCTCTCCGCGCATGATCATCCCCCGCAGCGCCCGGCGGTCGTACTTGCCGCTGGCCAGTACCGGGATGCGGGCCGCGGTCGTGACCGCCCAGCGGGTCGGCACCTTGTACGCCGAGAGCCGCTCGCGGGCGTGCGCGGCCAGCGCGGCCGGGTCCGGGCGCTCGCCGGCGGGCACCACCACCGCGCACACCGCCTCGCCGCGGTCGGCGTCGTCGACCCCGACCACCACGCACTGCGCCACCGCGGGCGACTCCAGCAGCGCGGCCTCCACCTCGAGCGGGGAGACGTTCGCCCCGCCGCATTTGATCAGTTCGCTGCTGCGCCCCACGTAGAACAGCCGTGGGTCGCCGGGGCGGCGGTAGACCCGGTCGCCGGTGTGGTACCAGCCGTCCGGGTCGAAGGTCTCGTGCCGCTCCCGCTTGTTGTAGCCGGCCATCACGCCGATGCCGCGCACCCACAGTTCGCCGATCTCGCCGTCGGGCACCGGGTTGCCGTCGGCGTCGACGATCGCCAGCTCGGTGTGCACGAAGCCGCCCGCGGTCTCGGACATGGTGCGGTGCACCGGGTATCCGTCCGGCACGTCGACCATCGCGATGTCCACCGGCCCGTCGCGCAGCATCGGGGCGCAGCTCAGGTCGCGT
Source organism: uncultured Mycolicibacterium sp. (assembly GCF_937941905.1). GTDB lineage: Bacteria > Actinomycetota > Actinomycetes > Mycobacteriales > Mycobacteriaceae > Mycobacterium. The sequence goes on from NZ_CALDGS010000068.1 coordinate 124,825, forward strand.
TCGGCGAAGCCGGGGTGCTCACGCAGCCGGCGGGTGAAGGCCGGCCAGCCGATCACGCCGGCGGCCCGGTGGGTCTCGACGAGGTCCAGGGCCGCACCGGGATCCAGTCGCGGCAGGGTGAGCACCGTGGCCGGTTCGTGCAGCGCGCCGGTGGTGGCCAGCAGCCCGCCGACCCAGAAGAACGGCATCGCGCACAGCACCCGCGGCGGGCCGGCGCTGCGGGTCAGCGCGCGGATCGCCGCGGCCCAGGCCGAGGTCTGGCGCACCAGCGTGCCCTGGGTGTGCAACACGCCCTTGGGGTCGGCGGTGGAGCCGGAGGTGTGGATCATCACGGCCAGATCGGCGGGGGTCACCTCGGCCTCGACGGCGGCGAGCAGCCCGGCCGGCGCCGCGGCCGAGGGGTCGACCGGCAGCGCCCAGCCGCGGTCGCAGGTGCCGGTGACGGCGATGCGGCGCAGATACGGCGCGGTGGGCAGCACCAGGTCGCGGCCCTGGCCGGCCAGTCCGTCGAGGGCGCGCTCGAACAGCGCGGGCACGTCGGCGCCCAGCACCGACGGCGGGGCGACGAGCAGCCCGACGTCGGCCAGTCGCAGCACCTTGGCCAGTTCGGCGGGCGGGTACAGGGTCGACAGCGGCACCACCAACGCCCCGATCCGGCTCGCCGCCAGCCACCACAGCACCCAGTCGATGCCGTTGGGGAAGAACAGCCCCACCCGGCTGCCCTTGCCGACCCCCTGCGCGAGCAGCCAGCGCGCCAGCACCGCGGAGCGCTGCTCGGCGCCGGCGTAGCTCAGGGTGCCGGCCGGGGTGATCAGGTACGGGTGGTCGCCGAATCCGGCTGCGCACCGCGCCAGCAGGGCGGGGATGGTCGGTCGCACATCGGTCACGGCTGCGATCATCTACCGGCCGGTCCAGCGGGGTGGGCGTTTCTCGCGCCACGCGGTCAGCCCCTCGGCGGCGTCGGCGGTCGCGGCGGCCACCTTGCGCATGGTCTCGCCGAAGCGGACGGCCTCGATCCAGCCCATGTCGGCGCTGCGCCAGGCCACCTCCTTGGTGGCCCGCTGCGCCAGCGGGGCGGCGCGGGTCAGCGTGCGGGCCCACTCCAGCGCCTGCCGGTGCAGCTCGTCGGGCTCGACCAGCCGCCACACCAGCCCGATCTCCTTGGCCCGCTGTGCCGAGATCCGTTCCCCGGTGAGCAGCAGCTCCATCGCGTTGGCCCAGCCGACCCGCTGCGGCAGCCGGATGGCGCCGACGATGGTGGGCACCCCGAGCTTGACCTCGGGGAAGCCGAACTCCGCGGTGGTCGAGGCGATCACGAAGTCGCAGAACAGGATTCCGGTGAGTCCGTAGCCGAGGCAGGGGCCGTGCACGGCGGCGATGGTGGGTTTGAACAGCTCCATGCCGGACTCGAAGCTGTTGATGGTCGGCTTCTCCCAGAACGTTCCGGGGAAGGTGCCGGTGGAGCCCGCGCCGTCCTTGAGATCGCCGCCGGCGCAGAACACCTCGCCGGTGGCGGTGAGGATGCCCACCCAGGCGTCCTCGTCGGCGCGGAACCGCTCCCAGGCCGCGTTGAGTTCGGCGCGCATGGCGCCGTTGATCGCGTTGCGGGCCTCGGGCCGGTTCAGCGTGATGGTGGCGATGTGGTCGCGCAGTTCGTAGGTGACCAGGCTCATGCCCTGGTGACCCTATAGCGTCGGGGCATGCCCTGGATCGTCGACGCGATGAACGTCATCGGCACCCGCCCGGACGGCTGGTGGCGCGACCGCGACGGCGCGATGCGGCGGTTGGTGGCCGCGCTGGAGGCCTGGGCCGCGGCCGGGAACCGGGACGTCGTCGTGGTTTTCGAGCGGCCCGTCGCGGTCGGGTCGGTGTCGGTGCGGGTGCACTGGGCGCCGGCGGGCGGCCGCGATGCCGCCGACGACGAGATCGTGCGCATCGTCGCCGGCCTGAACCCGGCCGACTGCACGGTGGTGACCTCCGACGCCGGTCTGGCCCGGCGGGTGCGGGCGGCCGGGGCGGCGGTGTATCCGGCGGCGGCGTTCCGGGACCTGCTGGACCGGGCCGACGGCTAGCGGCCGATCTCCCCGGCGATGCCGCGTTCGATGGCGGTGCGGACCGGTGGGGGCAGCACCACCAGGTCTTCGAGCTCGAGGCGGGCCAGCTCGTAGGCTAGTCGCCGTCGCCCCGGGGTGGTCGCGGCGTCGGCGGCGATGCGCAGCGCGTCCTGCGCCCGGTCGAACCGCTGCTGCGCGTCGGCGGAGAAGTCGCTGCGGCGGCGCCGGATGGCGTCGGCCTCGGCGGCGTCGAACGCGGAGACGAACTCCTCGACGGCCTCCACATAGCGGCGGGCGGCCTCCGGGTCGTCCGCCACGTCGTGCGCCCGGCCCGGCATGGTCAGCGCGGCGTGCGGCTTGGCGCGGTGGAACCGCTCGGTGAGCGGGTTGCGCATGTCGATCATCGCCGGGAAGTCGAGCAGCTTGGCGAGGTCGCGTTCGTACTCCAGCAGCCAGCGGGTCTCGGTGCGGATGTGGGTGGCCATGGCCCGGCGCACCATGCGTACCCGCCTACCCCAGCCGTCGTCGGCCGGTGCCGGCCGCTGCGGCGGGGGCTGCGGTGCGGACCGGCGACGGTCCTGGAACATCCGGTAGCTCTTCAGCACGCGACCGCCCAGCGGCCAGAGCACGAGCGGTACCACGATCAGCAGGATGACGATGCCCACCCGTGCAGGATGTCAGGTACCTCCGACACCCGTGGCCCGCGTCAGGTCGCGGCGTGGCGGTGGGTGATCGAGTTCGGGGCGTCCAGGTTGGCCCCGTCGTCGATGCCGACCCCCATCCGCTCGACGAGTTCACCGCCCAGCCAGGCGGCCACCCCGGCCACCACCACCGCGGCGAAGCTGCACAGCAGCGCCCAGCCGTTGGGCGACCAGGCCTCGGCGTTGGCGCGGATCAGCCAGCTGACCGCGAACAGCACCAGCACCGCGGCGTTGCCCAGGCCGTGGACCAGGCCGGTGGACTTGGCACGGGTACCGGCGGGGATCTTGAACCAGTCGATCCAGCCGAACGGCGCGGCCAGCGCCCCGCCGATGATGCCGCCGGCGATCGCGTAGGCCGCCGCGGTGGCGAACCCCGGCCGGTCGCTGACCAGGTGGATGATGTCGAAGACCACCGCGGCCGCGAGCAGGCCGAGCGGGAACGGGATCAACATCGGGTGAATCGCGTGCCCGAGGGCTTTCGCGCGACTTTCCATCACAGCCTCCCAACTGAGTCCGGACACTCGCGCGATACCCGGACCGCGGCGGCACGAAACGGTCAGCGCCGGCCGCGCAGCTGCTCGATGAGCCGGCGGTCCCGCTTGGTGGGCCGGCCCGCACCGCGTTCCCGCACCGCGACCGGCGGCGGGGGCGGGGGAGCGGGCGGGGTGTGGTCGATGTAACAGGTGGCCGCGACGGCCGCGCCGACGCGCTTCTGGATCACCTGGGTGACCTCCACGACGCGCGTCCGGTCGCCGATGCGGGCCTGCACCCGGTCACCCGGTCCCACCGGGGTGGCCGGTTTCGCCGTCCGGCCGTTGACCTTCACATGCCCGCCCCGGCAGGCCTCCGCCGCGTCCGGCCGCGTCTTGGCCAGCCGGACCGCCCACAGCCATCGGTCCACCCGCGTCGATTCCACCGGTCCATGATGACCCGTCCGGCCCGAACCAGGCCGCCAGCCGCTCGGTGAGCCCCTGCTGGTCGTCGCCGACCCAGGCCACGTGACCGTCCGGGCGCAGCAGCGCCGCCGGCACCTCGAGTCCGGGGGCGGCCACCCGGTGCACCCGGTCGGACCAGCCGGCGACCGACAACCGCCCGGTGCCGTCCAGCAGCACGCCGCGGCCGTCGCGCATCCGTTCGTAGAGCCGGCCACCGGGCAGCGGGCGGTCGGACATCCGCCGGCCCACCAGGTCGTGGTCGCCGCCCAGGTCGTAGCGGACGGCGATCCCGGTGAGCTGTTCGGTGAGGTACCGGTTCACCGGTTCGATGGCCAGCAACTCGGCGAACAACCGGCGCACCGGGCCGTCCTGCAGCAGCGTCATCTGGGCGCGGGTGCGGTCCAGCACGTCGGCGGCCACCGGGCGGCGCTCCCGCTCGTAGCTGTCCAGCAGGTCCGGCGGCGCCCAGCCGCCCACCGCGGCGGCCAGCTTCCAGCCGAGGTTCACCGCGTCCTGGATGCCGAGGTTGAGGCCCTGTCCGCCGACCGGGGGGTGGACGTGGGCGGCGTCGCCGGCCAGCAGCACCCGCCCGCGCCGGTACCGCTCGGCCAGCCGGGTGGCGTCGCCGAACCGGGACAGCCACCGCGGGCTGTGGGCGCCGAGGTCGGTGCCGGCGACGGCGACGAGCCGGGCGCGGAACTCGTCGAGGCCGACCGACCGGTCGCGGCGTACGTCGGCGGCGGGAACGACCACCCGGTGGTAGCCGTCGCCGAGCGGCATGACGCCGAACCGGCGTTCGGACCGGCGGATCCGCGCGACGGTCGCGGCGACGGTGTCCGCATCGGCGGTGAGCCGCAGCTCGCCGAGCAGGGTGTCGGTGCGCGACGGCTGCCCGGGGAAGCCGATCCCGAGCCGCTTGCGCACCGTGGAGCGCCCGCCGTCGCAGCCGACGAGGTAGCGCGCCCGTACCCGGCCGCCGTCGGCGAGGACGGCCGTCACCCCGTGCCCGTCCTCGCCGACGTCGACGACCTCGGCGCCGCGCCGCAGCTCGGCACCGAGTTCCACGGCCCGCTCGAGCAGCAGCCGGTCGGTGACCGGCTGGGGGAGGCCGAGCACGTAGGCGTGGTCGCTGTCGAGGCGCGGCGCCGGTGCGGGGATGCCGGCGAAGAACCCGCCCACCGGGTGGCGGCGGCCGTGCGCGAGGAACCGCTCCAGGATGCCGCGCTGGTCGAGGATCTCGATGCTGCGCACGTGCAGCCCCAGCGAGCGCACCACCGGCGACGGCGCGGGGTCGCGCTCCAGGACGAGCACCCGCACCCCGTGCAGCCGCAGTTCGGCGGCCAGCATCGTCCCGGTCGGCCCGGCCCCGGCCACGACCACGTCGAATCCGGCATCGGTCATTCCGCCCCCGTTCCGCTGCGCTCGAAAAGCCGTAACGCACAGCCTGTTTCGGCATGAGTGCCCGATTGTGCCGTACCGGTGGGGCCTTGCCGCAAGCCCCGGGGGCACCGGTATGGTGGAGTTGGGAATCGTCTTGCGGAACAACGCTTCCCGATTATGATCGGCGCGGGCGCCCGGCGACGCCACGCGGGTTCAGTATCCTGGCTCGGTGATGGCACAGAGGTCGCGGGTCGGGGGCCGGCTGCGCGGCGGGATGCGGTTGGCACTCCGCGGTGCGCGGGATCCGGCGCCACTGGCCGGGCAACGCAACCGTGCCGCGCGCGGCCCGGGCGACGTGCACACCCGCAAGGTGCTCGACCTGACCACCCGGCTGGCCCAGGTGATGCTGTCGTCGGGCTCGGGCACCGCCGACGTCATCGCCACCGCACAGGACGTCGCCCGCGCCTACCGGATCAACGACTGCATCGTCGACATCTTCTCCAACACCATCCTGGTGTCGGCGCCGCCGACCGCCGACGGGGCACCGGTGACCATCGTGCGCACCGTGCACGCCCGGTCCACCGACTACACCCGGCTGACCGAACTCGACCGGCTGGTGCAGCGGATCACCACCGGCGAGATCGACGTGGACCGGGCGCACGAGGTGATGGACGACCTCACCACGCGGCCGCATCCGTATCCGCGTTGGCTGGCCACCGTGGGCTGGGCCGGGTTCGCGCTCGGCATCGCCATGCTGCTCGGCGGCACCTGGCTGACCTGTCTGCTGGCCGCGCTGAGCTCGGCGCTGATCGACCGGGTGGGCCGGATCCTCAACCGCCGCGGCACCCCGTTCTTCTTCCAGAACGCCGCGGGCGCGGCCATCGCCACCGTCATCGCGGTCGGTGCCTACCTGGTGACCGGGCAGGGGCCGACCGAGCTGGTCGCGGCCGGGATCGTGGTGCTGCTCAGCGGCCTGACGCTGGTCGGCGCGATGCAGGACGCCGTCACCAACCACATCATGACCGCGACCGCCCGGTTCTCCGAGGCGGTGCTGCTCACCTCCGGGATCGTGGTGGGCATCCTGGCCGGGTTGCAGATGGCCACCGCGGCGGGGGTGACGATCGTGCTGCACGTGGAGGCCACCGAGTCGTTCGTCGCGACGTTCAGCACGGTGCAGATGGCCGTCGCGGTGCTCGGTGCCGCGCTGGCCGGGTCCTGCCTGACCGTGGCGAGCTACGCGCCGTGGCGCTCGGTGCTCAACGCCGGGCTGGCCGCGGGGCTGGCCGAGCTCGTCGTGATCGGGCTGGGCCGGGCCGGTTTCGGGCACATCTTCGCCTGCGGCATCGCCGCGGTCGGGGTGGGTGTGGTGGCCACGCTGATCTCGGTGCGCCGCCAGGCCCCGGCGCTGGTGGTCGCCACCGCGGGCATCATGCCGATGCTGCCGGGCCTGGCGGTGTTCCGCGCGGTGTTCTCGTTCGCCGTCGACGGCAACTACGCCAACGGCGTGCACTACATGCTCACCGCGGTGGCCACCGCGCTCGCCCTGGGCTCCGGCGTGGTCCTCGGCGAGTTGCTCGGCGCCCCGCTGCGCAGCCGGGCGAGCCGGCTCGGGGCGCTGATCCGCAAGGACGGGCCGCCCGGGCTGCGCCGGGTGGTGGCCCGGCGGGCGGCGTCGGACACCCGCCGCCCGCCCGGCCCGGACCTCAGTTCACCGCGCTGAGGATCTTGATCGCGAAGACGAGCGTGTCGCCCGGCTGGATCCCGGCGGCCGGCTGGCCTTGCGGGTAGCCGTCCTCGGGGGTCATCGCCACCGCCACGCTCGAGCCGACGGTCTGGCCGGCGATCGCCTTCTGGAAACCGGGGATCACGCCGTAGAGCGGGAAGTCCACCGGGCGGCCGCGCTCGAAGCTGTTGTCGAAGATCGACCCGTCGCGGCCGTTGACGCCCAGGTAGCAGACCAGCACGGTGGCCTCCTCGCCGACGACCGGCCCGTCGCCCGGGACCAGCGTCTGGACCTGCGTCTCGGTGACGCTGAACGGCGCGGTCACCTCGACGACCGGGGCGGTGGTGTCGGTGGGGCCGGTGACCGCCACGGCGCCGGTGGCGCCGGAGTAGGTCCAGTCCGCCGCGGCGTTCTCCGGCGCGGCGGTGGGGCAGGTGTTGGCCGCCGGCGCGGTGTCGGTGGCCGGGGTCTCCTCGATGATCTCCTCGACGACCTCCTCGGTGGTCGCCGGGCTCGCCTCGGCGTCGTTGTTGTCGGAGCCGCACGCGCCCAGGGTCAGGGCCAGTGCGGCGGCACCGAGAAACGCAATCGGGAATGACACACGCGATGAGTTCACCCGCGCCACGTTACCGGGGCGCGAACGTGAGGTTGTGTCGCAGATCGCGGCGATTTCTCGCACCCGAGCTCACGTTGGTCGCGACCGGCGCGGCTTAGGGTCGAGACATGACCGCACACGAGCTGCCGGCCAACCATCACGCCGACCACCCGGGTTTCTCCGGCGTCGTCGGCGCCGCGATCGGGCTCGGGCTGTTGCTGATGGGGCGGCACAACGCCCGGCTCGCCGCCGAGCTCACCGGCGTCGGGCCCGGCGACCGGGTCGTCGACATCGGCTGCGGCCCCGGCAACGCGGTGCGCGAGGCGGCCCGCCGCGGCGCGCACGCCACCGGCGTCGACCCGTCGCCGATGATGCTGCGGCTGGCCCGGACCTTCACCCGCGACGGCCGGATCGCCTGGATGGAAGGTGCCGCCGAGCAGGTGCCGCTGGCCGACGGGTCGGCCACCGTGCTGTGGTCGCTGGCCACCGTGCACCACTGGAAGGACGTCGACGCCGGGCTGCGCGAGGCGCGGCGGGTGCTCGCACCGGGCGGACGGCTGCTTGCCGTCGAGCGGCAGACCGAGCCGGGCGCGACCGGACCGGCCGGCCACGGCTGGACCGAACAGCAGGCGCACACCTTCGCCGCCCAGTGCCGGCGGGCCGGGTTCACCGGCGTCGCGGTCAGCGGCCACCGCTCCGGGCGGCGCCGGGTGTGGGCGGTCACCGCGACCCGGCCCTGATCGGCGCGACCGGCCGGTCAGCGCCCCGCCGTGCGCAGGGCGGGGTTGATCAGCACCTTGGCCTGCTGCTCGGGGGTGCGCAGCGCGTCGAAGGCGGCCCCGACCTGGTGCAACCCCACCACGTCGGTGACCATGGGTGCGGCGTCGACCTTGCCGTCGGCGAGCAGGTGCAGGGTGTCGCGGAACTCCAACGGGGTGTAGCCGAACACGAACCGCAGGTCGATCTCCTTGCCGTTGGCCAGCGTCGGGCGCAACCGGTCGGTGCCCATGCACACGCCGGCCACCACCACCCGCGAGTTGAACGGCGCCTCGGCCACGATGGCGTCGATCATGCCCGGGTTGCCGACGCACTCGAAGACCACCGGGCGTTTCGGCGCGGTGCCGCCGAGGGCGTCGGCGACGCGGTACAGCAGCGGCCAGCCCGGGATGCGGCGCAGTTTGCGCATCGAGGTCACCGCGAAGCCGTACAGGTCGGTGCCCGAGGTGAACCCGGGTGCGTCCGCGTACGGCGACACCTCGGTCGGGTCGACGACCAGCGTCGCCCCGCAGCGTTGCGCCAACTCGCGGCGGCGCGGCGAGAGATCGCCGGCCACAATGCGTTCCACGCCCTGCGCCTTGAGGTGGCAGATGATGGCGAGGCCCACCGGCCCGCAGCCGATCACGACGGCGGTGTCGCGGCGGGTGATGCCGCTGCGGCGCACCGCGTGCAGGGCGACCGCCATCGGCTCGGTGAGCGCCGCGAGGTCGTCGGAAAGGCCGTTGGGCACCACGAAACTCAGCGCGGCCTCGGCCAGCACCCGCTCGGCGTAGGCGCCCGGCGCGGCCGGCGACAGCCCGGTCAGGTGCACGCCGCCGCGGGCCCGCAGGATCGGGAAGGACACCACCCGGGTGCCGGGCCGGAACCGCCGGCCCACGCCGCGGCCGCGCTCGACCACCTCGCCGCAGAACTCGTGGCCGAACACCACCGGCACGCCGGCGCTCGGCACGTGCTCGACGCCGACCGCGGCCATCGACTCGCCGAGCTCGTCGGCGTGGTCGCGGGCGTGCAGGTCCGATCCGCAGATGCCGCACCGCAACACGTCGAGCACGAGCTGCCCTTCGGCGGGGCGCGGCTCGGGCAGCTCGACCACCTCCAGGGTGGCGTTGCGGCAGCTGACCGCCTTCACCGACGGCCTCCCGGCAGCGGGATGTTCTCGTAGTAGGGCACCACGACGGCGTCCTCGGCGGCGACGTCGCCGAGCATCATCGTGGTCAGCGGGTGCACCGGCGCGGCGGCGACCGCGACGTTGATGCAGGCGGGTTTCCCGGAGGCGAACGCGCGCTCGACGGCCGGTCCGATCTGGTCGAGTTCGGTCACCCGCTCACCGTAACCACCGAAAGCGCGGGCCACCTCGTGATAGTCGGTGTCGGCGAGCCGGGTGATGACGTCGCGGCCGTACACCGCCTGCTGGCCGTGGATCGACATGCCCCAGCAGGCGTTGTTGAGCACCACGGTGACGATCGGCAGCCGGTGGCGGACCATGGTGTCGAGCTCCTGGATGTGGAACCCGTAGGCGCCGTCGCCGGTCAGCTGCAGCACGCGCCGGTCCGGCTCGGCGATCTGGGCGCCGATCGCGAAGCCCTGCCCGATGCCGAGATGGCCCATGTAGCCGAGGTTGACGGTGCGGTGCGGTGCCGCGGCGGCCAGGCTCATGCCCGCCCACAGCGGTGCCTCGCCGCCGTCGAGCACGATGACCGACCCGGGTCCGGCGGCCGTCACCGCGGCCCGGGCGGCGTGGTACGGGTGTAGCCGGCCGTCGTCGGTCCGCGGCACCGCGCCGTAGACCTGGTCGACCGTCGTCTGGGCGGCGGTGGCCCGGGCCAGCCAATCGGTGCGGTCCGGCCAGGCGGCGCCGGTGTCGAGCAGGGCGCGCAGGAACTCCCGGCAGTCGGCGACCACCGGCACGTCGATCGGCCGCAACCGCCCGAATTCGCTTGCCTCCAGGTCGACCTGGATGACGCGGGCGTCGGCCGGGAGCATCGAGTTGGCCCGGCCTCCGGTGAGCAGCCCGGTGCGGGTGCCGAGCAGCAGCACCACATCCGGGCCGGGCTCGCCGGCCAGCGCCAGCGCGGCGAGGTTGTCGACGTTCCAGGCGTTGCAGCGGTGCCCGGCCGGCAGCACCCCGATCGCGCGGTTGTTGGCGAACACCGGGATCCCGGCGCGGTCGGCGAAGGCCGCGAGTTCGGCCGCGCAGTCCGACCACAGCGTGCCGCCGCCGATGACGATCGCCGGGCGGGTCGCGGTGCGCAGCAGATCGGTCGCGGCGGCCACCGCGGCCGGGGACGGTGCCGGGCGGTCGGCGACGAGCGCGGGTCCGGCTGGCGGGATCGCGGCCTCGTCGACCGGGGTGACCAGCACGTCGATCGGGATCTCCAGGTACACCGGGCCCGGCCGGCCGGCGGTGGCCTTGCGGATCGCCAGCGCGACCAGGTCGGGGATGCGTTCGCCGGTGACGATGCGGTGCGCCCACTTCGTGACCGGTGCGGCGGCGGCGACCTGGTCGAACCCGCCCTGCATCTCGTTGGTCTCGACCTCGCGCAGCGGGGGAGCGCCGGCGACCAGGAGCAGCGGCACCCCGTCGGTCATCGCGTTGGGCAGCGCGGCGAACGCGTTGGCGAACCCGGGTCCGGAGGTGACGACGGCGACGCCGAGCCGGCCGGTGACCCGGGCGTACCCGTCGGCGGCGTTGCCGGCGGCGGCCTCGTGCCGGGTGTCGATCAGCCGCAGCCCGTGCCGGTCGCAGGCGGTCCAGAAGGCGTCGAGATGACCGCCGTGCAGGGCGAAGACGTCCCGCACCCCGGCGTCCCGCAGCGCCCGGGCCAGCAGTTCGCCACCGTCGACAGCCACAACCGACCTCCCTTTCTGAGATGTGCGTCACACTGAACGTGAGACCGGAGTATCAGTTGGGTTTCGAGTCTCTGTCAAGGTCCGGGGCCGTTAAGCTGCGGCTATGCCCGACGGCACCGCGCCGACCCTGCGCGAGCGCAAGCGCGCCCGCACCCGGGCGGCGATCTACGACGCCGCGATGGCGCTGTTCGCCGAGCGGCCGTACGCCGAGGTGACGGTCGAGGACATCTGTGCCCGCGCCGAGGTGGGCCGGGCCACCTTCTTCCGGTTCTACGGGACCAAGGCCGCGCTGCTGCTGGAGTTCAACCGGCGGCTGGCCGAACGCGCCCGCACCGCGGTCGCGGAGTCCGGCGGTGCCGCGCCGCAGCGGATCCGCACCGTCGCCGGGGTGATCGCCGACGCCTGGGCCGACAGCGGTCCGGCGATGCGGGCCATGGCCTTCGACATGCTGCACCGGCCGGAGACCCCGGTCGGCGGGGAGACCCTGCACCCCGAGCTCATCGACCTGGTCACCGAGATCGTCGCCGACGGGCAGCGCGGCGGGGACCTGCGCGGCCACGAACTGGGCCCGCGGTTCGTCGCGACCGTGGTGGTGACCGTGCTCGCCGGATGCGTGGCCAACTGGTTCGACACCCCCGGCATCGATCTGCACGCGGCGATGGCGCACACGGTGGAGTTCCTGCTGACCGGGTTGCGGCAGCGCGAGGCGGAATGCGGCGCCGCGGACGGTTGTTGACCGTCCACACAGCCGAAACCCCACGGAGGAGTGTCATGGCGCCGTCCCCGGAGCGCATTCTGGTCATCGGTGCGGGCGAGCTGGGCGGCGCCGTGCTGGCCGCCCTGTCCGACCGGCACCCAGACGCGGCGCCGAGTGTGCTGCTGCGGCCGTCGGATGCACCGCGGCATATCCGGCTGCGGACGGAGCTGGCCGCCCGGGGCGTGCCGGTCGTCGAGGCCGACGTGGCCACGGCGACCGTGCCCGAACTCGCGGCGATCCTCGCCGGGTTCGACACCGTGGTGAACGGTGTCGGGTTCGGCGCCGGCCCGGGGCTGCAACGCCGGATCACCGAGGCAGTCCTGCGGGCGGGGGTATGGCGTTACGTGCCTTGGCAGTTCGGGGTCGACTACGACGCCATCGGCCGCGGCAGCCCGCAGGACCTGTTCGACGAGCAGCTCGACGTCCGCGACATGCTGCGCGCTCAGCGCGGCACCGCATGGGTGATCGTCTCGACCGGGATGTTCACCAGCTTCCTGTTCGACCCGGCCGTCGGCATCGTCGACCTCGAGACGAATACCGTTCACGCACTGGGGAGTTGGGACACCGAGGTGACGGTCACCACGCCCGAGGACATCGGCGTGCTGACCGCGGAGATCCTGCGTGAGCGGCCCCCGGTCCGCGACCGGGTGGTCTACGTCGCCGGAGACACGATCAGCTACGGCGAGCTCGCCGACATCGTCGAACGGGTCCGGGGCGAACCGGTCCGGCGTGAGGTGTGGACGCTGCCGCGGCTGCTGGCCGATCTCGACCGGCATCCCGACGACCACCTGCACAAGTACCGGGCGGTGTTCGCCCAGGGCAAGGGGGTGGCCTGGCCCAGGGCCGGCACCTACAACGCGGTGCGCGGCATCCCCACCACCGGCACCGAGCAGTGGGTCCGCGCCCGGCTGGCGGGCTGAGCGCCGCGGGTCCATGGCTGAGACTGCTCTCACCTGGGCCTACGCTCTGTCGCACACCGACGGTCGGCGGGGCGCCGGCGCTGCTCGGGGTGGCGATCACCCGGCGCCGGGGCCGACTCGGCCGATTTCCCCCACGGCGGCCGGGCGGGGAGGAGGATCGGGGTATGTCGACCGTGGCCTGGATCCTCGTCGCCCTGCTCGCCGTGGGGGTGATCACCAGCGGACTGCTGCGGATGCGGGCCTGGCTGCAGCGGCCGGTGCCGCCCGAGGTCATCGAGGCCGCCCGGCGGGCCCGCGAGGAGGAGGAACGGGCCCGCGGCGAGGACGGCGGGCGGTAGCGGCGCTACTGCTTGCTGAACCCGGTGGGACGCACCACCAGGATGACGCGGTCGGCCTTGTCCGCCGGCGGCTCGGTCAGCGGCCCGCTGTAGCGGTCGTTGAGCTCGAGGTAGAACCGGCCCTCTGGGTCCGGGACGATCTCCTCCACCACGCCGCGGACCTCGAGATAGCGGTACGGGTTGTCGGGGTCGATCACCGACATCGCCACCGCCGGGTTGTGCTGGATGTTGCGGTACTTCTGCCGCTTGGTGGTGTGGGTGAACCGCAGCCGCTCGCCGTCCCAGGCGAACCACATCGCGTTGACCTGCGGGGTGCCGTCCGGGCGGACGGTGGCCAGATGCCCGTACAGCGGACGCTCGAGCAGGGATTCGTAACCTTCGGGTACCGCGACCATGTTCGTCCTCTCACCGGGTGCTGTCGTCTCCCACCGTTCTACCGCAGCCGGCGCCGCGGTATTCCCGAACCGTCTCAGCCGCGCTGCGCACCGGCGAAACCGGCTGCCGGCGTGCCGATTCCACCCGGGATCGGCAACCCGAGATGGCCGCGCAGGGTGGTCGCCTCGTACTCGGTGCGGAACAGCCCGCGCCGCTGCAGTTCCGGCACCAGGTGGTCGACGATGAGATCGAGGCCGTCGGGGTAGAAGTCGTGGTTGAGGTTGAACCCGTCGGCGGCGCCGGCCCGGAAGAACGCCTCCATCTCGTCGGCCACCTGCTCGGGGGTGCCGACCACCATCCGGTGGCCGCCCCCGCTGATGTGCCGCTCCAGCAGTTCCCGCACGGTGAGGTTCTCCCGCTCGGCGGTGCGCAGCACCGAGTTGGCGAACCCGAAGCTCGGCGGGGACCAGTCCGGGGCGTTGACCAGCTCCCACGGCGGCTGCCGGTCGAGGTGCAGGCTCTCCACCGGCAGTCCGATCTGCTCGGCCAGCGACGCCAGCGCGTCCGCGCTGTCGGTGGACAGGCCCGCCAGCAGGTCCCGCCGCGCACGAGCCTCCGCCTCGGTGCTGCCCAGCACCGGCCACAGCCCGGGCAGGATGAGCACCTCGTCGGGATTGCGGCCGTAGACGTCGCGGGCCCGCGCCTTGACCCGCCGCGCGAACTCGCGGCCCTGCTCCAGGCCGTGCGCCGCGCAGAACACCGCGTCGGCGTGCTTGGCGGCCAGGTCGATGCCCTGCTCGGAGGCGCCGGCCTGCAGCACCACCGGATACCCCTGCGGGGAGCGGGGCACCTGGAACCAGGTGTTCACGCGCAGGTGCTCGCCGGCGAAGTCGACCTCGTGCACCTTGGTCAGATCGGTCAGCTCGCCGGTGGCCACGTCGCCGACGAGCGCGTCCGGCTCCCAGGACTGCCACAACTGCTTGATCACCGAGATCGCCTCGTCGGCAAGGCCGTAGCGGGCGTCCCGGTCCGGGTGGGCGTCCCGGCCGAACTGGGCGCCGGCCCGCGGCGACTGGGTGGTGACCACGTTGATGGCGGTGCGGCCCTGCGAGATCAGATCGAGCGACGAGGCCAGCCGGGCGATGTGGTACGGGTGCCGGTAGGTCGACGACACCGTCGCGACCAGCCCCACGTGCGTGGTGGCGCGGGCGACGGCGGTCAGGACGAGGAACGGGTCGAGCGCGTTCCACGGCCGGGTGAAGTCCTGCGCGTCGAATCCGTGCAGCTCGGCCAGGAACACCGCGTCGAGCAGGCCGCGTTCGGCGGTACGGCCCAGGTTCTCCCACTCGGCGATGTCGAGGAACCCGAGCGGCTCCTCGCGCAGCCGCCAGCCGCCGGGTGCGCGGCCGAGCGCGTTGGCGTTGACATTGAGATGCAGTTTTCGGGTGCTCATGACTCTCCTGATCACACGCGCGGTCGGTGCCGGACCCCAACGTGGCCGACACCGCGGCGGGGAGGAAGACAAAATCGCTACCGGAACCGTGAAGAAAAACTCACCGGTCCCGCACCGTTCAGTTGCGGTGACGAAACCCGGTAGCGGAAAAGGCTTGTTCGCCCTGCCCGGCACCCACAGACTGCGCCGGTATGACCACCGTCGAAACCGCCACCATCACCGCCGACGCCCTGCACGAGCTGGTGCGATCGGAATCCGAGTACGCCCTGATCGACGTGCGCGAGGCCGGGGTGACCGCCGCGCAGGGGTCGATCCTGGCGGCCGTGTCGATCCCGCTGAGCGTGTTGGAACTGCGTGCCCCGCTGCTCGTTCCGCGCCGTTCGGCGCCGGTGGTCGTCTACGACGGCGGCACCGACGGCCTGGCCGGGCGGGCCGCCGCCCGGCTCGCCGACCTGGGCTACACCGACGTGCGGGTGCTCGCCGGCGGGCTGCGGGCCTGGGCCGAGGCCGGTCACAAGGTGCACACCGGCGGCGACCACGTCATCGGGCAGGCGTTCGGGGAGTGGATCGAACACGTCTACGCCACCCCGCACATCAGCGTCGCCGAGTACCGCGCCCGGCTCGCCGCCGGCGAGGACATCGTGCTGCTCGACAGCCGCCCGCTGGCCGAGTACGAACACCACAGCCTGCCCGGTGGGATCTCCATCCCCGGCGCGGAACTCGTCTACCGGGCCGGCGAGGTGATCCGCTCGCCCGAGAGCCTGGTGGTGGTGCACTGCGCCGGGCGGACCCGCAGCATCCTGGGCGCCCAGGTGCTGATCAACGCCGGGCTGCCCAACCGGGTGGTGGCGCTGGAGGGCGGCACCCAGTCCTGGGTGCTCGACGGCCACGAGCTCGTGCACGGCGCCTCGGTCGCCGCGCCGCCCCCGGGGCCGGACGCGCTGGCGGCGGCCCGCGCGGCGGCGGCCCGGATCGCCGAGCGGTTCGGGATTGCGGTCATCGACCGGGCCACCCTGGCCCGGTTCGAGGCCGAACGCGAGCAGCGCACACTGTATCTGCTCGACGTGCGCACCCCGGAGGAGTTCGAGGCCGGGCATCTGCCCGGATCCCGCTCGGCGCCGAGCTGGGACCTCGCCCCCTGGGCGTTCCGCCACATCGCCACCCGCAACGCGCGGATCGTACTGGTGGACAACGACGGTGTGCGGGCGACGGTGGCCGCCTCCTGGCTGGTCCAGATCGGTTGGGGCCGGGTGTTCGTGCTCGCCGACGCCCTGGCCGGCGAGCGCCTGGAGACCGGTCCGGAGCCGGCGCCGTTCGA
Source organism: uncultured Mycolicibacterium sp. (assembly GCF_937941905.1). Taxonomy (GTDB): domain Bacteria; phylum Actinomycetota; class Actinomycetes; order Mycobacteriales; family Mycobacteriaceae; genus Mycobacterium. Next base: position 141,001 of record NZ_CALDGS010000068.1, read on the forward strand.
GCTGCCGCGGGACGGATTCCGTGCCGTCGGACCGGCCGAACTGCATGCCGCGCTCGATGCGGTCACGGTGCTCGATGTGTCGGCGAGCCCGGCCTACCGGTCCGGGCACGTGCCGGGAGCGCACTTCGTCATCCGGTCCCGGCTGGCCGGCACCGACCTCCCCGGCACCGGGCCGATCGCGGTGACCTCCACCGACGGGGTGTCGGCCGCGTTCGCCGCCGCGGACCTGGCGGCGCTGACTAACCGCGAGGTGTGGTGGCTCGACGGCGGTTTCGCGGCGTGGCGGTCGGCCGGGCTGCCGGTGGAGTCCGGTACCGAGCGGTGGCTGTCCGCGCCCGACGACATCGTGGCCTCCGGCTGGCGCGAGCCCGACCCGCAGCGCCGCAGGGCGGCCTTCCGCCGCTACCTGGACTGGGAACTCGGCCTGGTCGCCGAACTCGCCGTCGACGACACGGTACCGTTCCGGCGTTTCCCCGATTAAGCCCCGGGTTGACGAATCACGTAGCTCGCCAACCTTGTTCGAAAGCCGATCACCGCCGAGGCTGCCACCATGACCGCACAGATCGAAGACATCAGCACCGGCCCCGTCTCCTACGGTTCGGCCGAACTGCAGGAGCTGATCGAGGCGATCGGCGACGGTGTCGTCGAACGCGACGAGCGCAACGAGGCGCCGTACGAGAAGTTCGACCTCATCCGCGCCGCCCGCCTCGGCGCCCTGCGGCTGCCCCGTGGGCAGGGCGGCGGCGGTGCCACGGTGCGCGAGCTGTTCGAGGTGGTGATCGCGCTCGGCGCGGCCGATCCGAACGTCGCGCACAGCCTGCGCAACCACTTCGCCACCGTGGAGGGGTTTCTGCGCCGGCCCCGCCCGCAGGACGAGCGCTGGCTCGAGCGGGTGCGCCGCGGCGAGCTGTTCAGCGTGTCGGTGACCGAGCTGGGCACCGACCACGCCGGCAGCCCCGACTACCCGTACCGCACCGCCGTCACCGAGACCCCGGAGGGGTTGCGGCTCAACGGCACCAAGTACTACAGCACCGGCAACCAGTACGCCGACTGGCTGGTCGTCACCGCGACCGGCCCGCGGGGCGGCACGGTCCGACTGGTGGTGCCGACCGACCGGCCCGGGGTGGTGATCGAGGACGACTGGGACGGCATCGGCCAGCGGTTCACCGGCAGCGGCACCACCCGCTACGTCGACGTCGCGGTCACCGAGGACGATTTCCTGGCGCCCGGCGACATCGGCGCCGAACTGCCCTACCGGTCGACGTTCCCGCAGCTGTACCTGACCGCGGTGATCGCCGGCATCCTGCGCCGCGTGGTCGACGACGCCGCCGCGGCGGTGCGTGCCCGCCGGCGCACCTTCTACCACGCGGCGGCCGACCACCCGGCCGACGACCCGATCCTGCAGCAGGGCGTCGGGGTGCTGGCCGCCCAGGCGTTCGCCGCCGAGGCGCTGGTGCTGGCCGCGGCGGATGCGCTCGGCGCCGCCACCGAGACCCGCGACGACCCGGCCGCCGAGGAGGCGCTGTCGCTGGAGGCGACGCTGCGGGCCGCCAAGGCCAAGATCATCGTCGACGAACTCGCCCAGCGCGCCGCCTCGGAACTGTTCGACGTGGGCGGCGGGTCCACCGTCCGGCGCACCGCCCACCTGGACCGGCACTGGCGCAACATCCGTACCCTGGCCGCCCACAACCCGCGCACCTACAAGGCCAGGGTGGTCGGTGCCCACCGGATCACCGGCCAGACCCCGCCGCGCGGGGCGTTCTTCTGAACCGACCGCATCCCGGCGGGTGCGGGGGGCGCCCGCCGGGATGCGGCGTCTTCAGTAGTTGATGGTGCCGAGCAGTCCGCCGCCGACGGCGATGGCGTCGCCGTTGATGCTCACGCTGCGCGGGGAGGCCAGGAAGGTGACCACGTCGGCGACCTCGCTCGCGTCGACGATCCGGCCGATCGCGTTGGCGGCCAGCCGGCGTTCGAATTCGGCGGTGTCCAGCCCGGATTCGGCGGCCGCGGCCCGCCAGGCCAGCTCTTTCTCCGGGGTGCGGGTCTGGCCCGGGTGCACCGCGGTGACGTTGATGCCGTAGGGGCCGAGCTCGTCGGCGAGGTTCTTGGTCAGCGCGGCCACGCTCACGTTGCGGATGCTGCGCACGATCGACAGGGTCTGGCGGTAGCCCAGGCCGCCGATGTTGATGATGCGGCCCCAGCCCTGCGCCTTGAGGTGGGGCGCGACGGCCCGCGCCGCCCGCAGATAGCCCACCACCTTGACATTCACGTCGCCCCAGAACTTCTCGTCGGTGGTGCCGGCGAGGTCCGGAAAGTCGGCGCCGATCGCCTGGTTCGAGGCGTTGTTGACCAGGATGTCCACCCCGCCGAGTTCGGCGACCGCGCGGTCGACCATCCGGCGCACCGAGGTGTCGTCCCCGGTGTCGACGACCACCGGCACCGCCCGCCGCCCACTGCGTTCGGCGACCTCGGCGGCGGCCTTCTCCAGCGTGTCGGCGGTGCGGGCGGCCAGCACCACGTCGACGCCCTCGGCGGCCAGCGCGTGTGCCACCGCAAGTCCGATGCCCCGGCTGCCGCCGGTGATAACGGCACGCTTGCCGGTCAGTTGCAGATCCATGAGTTCGGCCTTTCTGTCGGATTATTCCGGGCGCAGCGGAATCTGCGCCGAGATGAACCTGCCCGCGTAGGTGCGGTTCAGGTAGTCGGCGACGGCCGGGCCCTCCAGCGCGTGCGCCAATGTCGTCAGCCGGGGGTCCCCGGCCAGCCGGGCCGGCGCCACCAGCACCCGGGCGTATGGGTTGCCGGGCCCCGGTTCGACGGCCAGCGCGTCGCGGGCCGGTGCCAGGCCGATGCCGGTGGCGGTGACCGGGTCGAACACGACCGCGTCGTAGTTGGCCAGGATGTCGGCCGCGTACTCGGACATGTCCAGGGCCCGGATCCGCAGGTGCCGCGGCGAGTCGACGATGTTGGCCTCGGTCACCGTCAGGTCGGCCGCGGTGAGCCCGCCGAAGGGCCGGTCGAGTTCCAGCAGCCCCGCCGACTGCAGCAGGTACAGCGCGCGGGCGAACCCGGCCGGGGTGCGGGGCACGGCCACCTCGGCGCCATGCGGCAGGCTGCGCCCGGTGATCCGGTCGCCGCCGAGCGGGGCGTTCACCCAGTCGTCGGTGGGGGCCAGATCCGCCCACCGCGACGAGTACAGCGCGTAGGGGGCGACGTCGACGTGGGCGGCGATGCCCAGGGTGTCGTAGCCGTTGGCCTGCCGATCACCGAGGAACGCCGGCTGGGTCTGGGCGAAGGCGAGGTCGGCCGATCCCTCGACGAGGGCGGCGTTGACGCGCTCGGGGGCGTCGACCAACTCCAGCGTCACGCCCGCGGCGAGGCCGGAGCGCGCCACGAACTCCAGCACGTCGCGGTAGCCCTCGCCGCCGACCAGGACCCGCAACGCCGCTCCGGACGGCGCCTCGGGCCCGGCGATCTCGACCCGCTCGCCGCAGGATGCCGACGGGATCACCAGCACCGCAAGGACGATCGCGACCAGAATGGGACGGAGCATCAGCGCACCTCGTAGAAGAAGGAGGCCAGCCGCGGGCCGTTGCCGTCGTCGTAACGCACGGTGACCTTCCACCGGCCCGCCGCGGGCACGATCAAACCCTCGCTGCGCCAACGGGTGCGGCCGCCTTCGGGGTCGGACGGGGCCATCCGCACCGGAAGCCGCACGACGTTGGCCTGGGCCGAGGACAGCTCGACCCCGACCCGAACCGGCCCGGACCGGTCGTGCTCGACGGTGAGGATCTGGTCGCCGCGCCGGATGGTGTCGATGTGCACGGCCAGTACGGCGCCGTCCCCGAAATCCACGGCGGTGGCGAGATCGGTGGTGTAGCTGTCGCGGGCCGGGGTCAGTGACGACAGCCCCGCGGTCGCCCCGATCACGGCCACCGCAAGGACGGCCTCGGCCCGGACCGCCCGGCCGACCCGGCGCACCGCGAGCAATCCGGCCGTGGCGACGGCCGCCACCAGCGCGGCCTTGACCAGCAGGGTCCGGCCGTAGCCGGTGCTCACCAGCGCGGCGACCGGGTCGACCTGCCGCACCGCCAGGCCGAGCCCACAGACCAGCAGCAGCCCGGCGTGGCCGGCGGCGACGCGGTGCCAGCGGGGCGGGACAGCGGGGGAGACCAGCAGCAGGATCGCGATGCCGCCCAGCCAGACCGCGACGGCGTAGACGTGGGCGGCGGTGAGCAGCAGCGGCAGCGCGGCGGTGCCGCCGTGCCCGCCGAGGCTCACCGCGGCCGGCACGGCGACCGCGGCGCACCAGGCGGGCGGCCCGGCCGGACGCCACAGTGCTGCAGCGGCCGACAGCACGGCTGCCGCGGCGGCGAGACCGAACGGGGTGGCCACGGTGGCCGCGACCGCCGGCCAGGTCACCGCGGCCGGCCCACCGGCGTGTTCCAGCACCAGCACGCCCAGCCGGCCGAGCAGCCCGGCGACGGCCAGCGCCAGCCCGACCCGGAACACGGCGCCGAACCGGCGGGTGCCGGGCAGCCCGGGCCAGGCCCACCGGGCCGCGAACAGCAGCCCGGCCGACAGCACCGTGCCCAGGTACTCGAACGCCTTGACGACCAACAGGATCGGCAGGCCCACCACGCCGCGGTCGGTCGGGGCGGCCCAGTCCGGGGTGGCGGTGACCTCGCCGACGGTGAACCGGACCGCCAGCGACACCACGTGGGTGTCGGCCGACACCACCCGGGCGGTCGCCAGGTAGGCGCCGTCGGGCAGCGCGGCGTCCACCGGCACCACGATCCGGTCCCGACGGTCCTCGAGCCGGGCCGGCCCGAGCGGGTAGCGGGTGCCGTCGGCGTCGATGAGCTGCGCCGACCCGTCGACGAGCGTCACCGGCTCACTGACCACGAAGGTCAGCGTCGGCGGCGACTGCTCCAGCGCCGCACCGTCGGCCGGGTCGGTGGTGACCACGTTGGCGTGGGCGGCGGCCGGTGCCGCGCCGGTCAGCGCCAGCAGGGCAGCCCCCAGCAGGGCCGTCACCAGTGCCGCGAGTCGGTGCATCGTCGCCGGCGGCTCACGGGTCGTGGCGCAGCCGGCGCAGCGTCGTGGCCAGCACGCCCGCGGTGGCGAGCGCGGTCACCAGCGCGGCCAGCGTCGCGGCCCGCCAGAGGTCCTCGGCGCCGGTCGGTGCGGCCGCCGCGGCGACCGGCGTGTCGTCCGGAAGGGCGTGCCCGTCGCCGCGCAGCGCGGGGTCGGCGGCGCCGAGGGCGAGCACCGGGGCCGGGTACTCCGGCTCGCTGTCGGTGTCGACGGCGACCTCGTTCCAGGCCACCACGGTGCCGTCGCTGTAAATCTGCTCGACCGGCAGCGCGACCGCGTCGGTCTGCGGCCATGGCCCGGCGGAGAAGGTGAACTCGCCGAACTCGGCCGGGCCGATCCCGGGGCCGGTGGCCCGCCAGGTGATGCGGCGGACGCGCTGGCCCGTTCCCACCGGTTCGGTCTCGACGGCCGCCGTCCAGCCCGGCACCGGCAGGGTGCGGGCGCTGAGCAGGTCGACGCCGGACGGGATGGTGACGGTCAGCCCCACCGTCGAGGCGGTCGCCGACTCGGTCGGGGCGATCAGCCGGACGATGCCGTAGCCGCCGCGGGGCGGCGGGGCGTGCTCGTCGACGCGGACGTGTGCCGCGGCTGGCACCGCGGCGAGCGCCGTTCCGACGGCGGTGACCGCCGCCACCGCGATCGCGGCACGAAACGTGCGGTGTGTGCGCATGATTCGTCTCCTACCTGCTGGTCAGGCCCTGCTGCCAGGCGGTGATACGCCGTTCGGCCGCGGCCAGGACCAGGTTGAGCAGCAGTCCCACGATCCCGAGCACGACGATGCCGGCGTACATGTCCGGGATCTGGTAGCCCTCCTGGCTGGACCGGATGAAGATGCCGATTCCCTCGGTGGCACCGAGGTATTCGGCGGCGACCAGCGCGGTGAACGAGTAGGACGCGGCCAGTCGCACGCCGGGGAAGATGTTGGGCACCGAGGCCGGCAGCACCACCTGGCCGAAGATGTAGGCCCGGCCGCCGCCCAGGGTGCGGGCGGCGTTGACGAGGATCTTCTCCACACCCTTGACGGCGTTGACCGTGCTGACGAAGACCGGCCAGAACGCGGCCCAGGTGACGATGGCCACCTTGGACTGCTCCCCGATGCCGAAGAACAGCAGGAAGACCGGGAACAGCGCCAGGATCGACAGGCTGCGGAAGAACAGCAGCAGCGGCTCGAACGCCTGCTCCACCGGCCGGATCGAGCCGACCAGGATCCCGGCGGCGATGCCGAGCGCGGTGCCCAGCGCAAACCCGGACAGACCGCGCCGCAGGCTGGGCCAGACCTGATCGCGCAACTCGCCGTGCGGCCCGAACCCGTCGATCAGGGTGGCGAACACGGTCTGCGGCGGGGTGAGGAACTTCGGGTCGATCAGGCCGGTGGCGGTGGCCGCCCACCAGGCGGCCAGGAACCCCAGGATGCCGAGCGCCCCGTAGAGGTACTTGTGGTGTCGGGCCGGTGCGGTGGCGGTGGTGGGCCCGGGAACTTCGGTGGTCACCGGCGTTGCACCTCCTCCTTGAGGATGCGGGTGACCAGGCCGCGGATCCGGCCGAACTCGGCGCCGGCCCGGGTGTCGTCGTCACGGGGGCGGGGCAGGTCGACGTCGATGATCTCCTTGACGGTGCCCGGGCGGCGGGTCATCACCGCGATCCGGTCGGCCAGGAAGATCGCCTCGTCGATGGAGTGGGTGACGAACAGGATGGTCTTCCTGCGGGTGCCGGCCTCCCAGATCCGCAGCAGCTCGTGCTGCAGGATCTCGCGGGTCTGGGCGTCGAGCGCTGCGAACGGCTCGTCGAGCACCAGCACCTCGGGGTCGTAGGCCAGCGAGCGGGCGATCGCCACCCGCTGGCGCATGCCGCCGGAGAGTCGGTGCGGCAGCAGGTTGGCGAACTGTTCGAGGCCGACGGTGGTCAGGATCCGCTCGGCGATGCGGCGCCGCTCGGCGGCGGCCACACCGCGCACCTTCAGCCCCACCTCGACGTTCTTCTGCACCGTGAGCCAAGGGAACAGCGCGTAGCTCTGGAACACCACCCCGACGTTGCGGTTCACCCCGGTCACCGGGGCGCCGTCGAGGGTCAGCGCACCGCCGTCGTAGTGCTCCAGGCCGGCCAGGATGTTCAGGAAGGTGGACTTGCCGCAGCCGCTCGGGCCGAGCAGGGCCAGGAACTCGCCCTCGCGGATGTCCAGGTCGAAGTCGCGCAGTACCTCCACCGGGGGCGCCTTCCGGGCGCCCCGGCCGGTCTGCGGGAACGCCTTGCGCAGGCCGGTGGCCCTGATCTTGACCGCGGGGAGGGTCGGTGCAGGGGTGGGCAGTGGGATCGCGGGCTGGGTCATGTTGCCTCGCTCAGATCTCGGTGTCGGTCAGGATCTTGGTGTTCTCGGCCTGGGACTCGATGAGCGCGGCCGAGGGGGCGTACGGGTTGAACTCGTTGGTGGCGACGTCCTCCGGCTTGAGCGCGGCCTCCTGCGGGGTGAGCACCCCGACCCGGTCCAGCAGCCCCCACCAGAAGCCGGTCTGCTCCTTGTCCAGGATCAGGTTGTTGGTGAAGTAGTACTTCGACACGTGCTCCTTGGGCAGCCCCGACAATCGCGCCACGATCTCGCGGTACTCCTCGGGGTGGGCGTTGGCCCAGTTCGCGGTCTTGCCCAGCACCCGCACGAATTCCCTGGTGTGTTCGGGGTATTTCCGGATGAACGCCCCGCTGGCGGCGATGGGGGCCAGGCCGCCGTCACTGCCGGAGTTGTCGTAGTCGGAGAAGGCCACCTTGAGCGCCGGGTTGTTGCGGACCACCCCGTTCAGCGGCGGATGCAGCACCGCGAGGTCGATCTCGCCCTGTTCCAGGGATTGGGGCAGCAGCGTCTCGGACTGGGTGAGGAACTTGACCTTGGTGATGTCGACGCCGTTCTTGACCAGGTAGTCCTTGAGGATGAACTCGGCGCAGCCCTTGAGCGAGCCGAGGCCGACGGTCCTGCCCTCCAGGGCCTTGAGATTGGTCTTGTCGATCGGGGAGTCGGCGCGCACGAAGTACTCCATGTGCGGCTGGTCCTCGGTGGTGTAGGTCCAGCCCGAGATGACCTTGAGGTCCACGCCGGCCGCGACGGCCGACAGCGCCCGGTTGAACATGAAGCCCGCGAAGGTGATGTCGCCGGTGCCGAGCAGGGCGGGCATCTGCGCGGAGTCCACCTCGCCGACGTACTCCGGCCGCACCCCGGTGCCCTCCCACAGGCCGAGTTCGTCGGCGATCCGGACCAGGGACGGATCGCTCTTCTTCTCGGCCCACCTGAACGCGACCGGGTTGTCCGGGTCCAGCGGCACCACGGCGTCGCCGGATCCGTTGCCGGTATCGGCCGAGCATGCGGTGAAGGCGCCGGCGGCCAGGGCGGCGGTGAGCATCGCGGCCGCGGCACGGCGCAGCCGGGTGGCAAGAGGCGTTGCTGTCATCGAAACCTGCTTCGGAATAGGTTTTTGCGGCGTTGGATTCATCGTTGATCGGGGTGGCTTTGCGGACAAGGGATTTCGTGCGGCGCGATTGTTATTGCCGCTCGGCCTCCCGCAGGTCGTCGAGCACCAGGTCGCGGGCGATGGCCTGCACCAGGCGCGGCACCCCGACCCGCAGGCTCGGCACGTCGCCGACCGGGCGACCGAAGCTCACCGCTGCGCCGAAGCTGAACACGTGGATGTCGCGCAGCCACGGTGCGGTGCCGGGCCGTTTCTCGGTGAACTCGTAGTCCGGCCCGAGATACGGTGCGGTGGCGAGCAGTTCGTTCTCCAGACCCGCCGGTGCGGGGTAGACGTCCTGCCACAGCGCGATATCGGCCGCGATCGAACCGAGTTCGGCGCGGGTGCGCGGATCCTGCTGGTAGCCGGTGGCGGCGATGACGAAGTCGAACCCGGCGACCCCGTCGGCGGCCTCCACCTTGACCCGTCCCGCCTCCTCGGTGGCGGCGGTCCAGGGCGCGAGCACATGCAGGCGGTGGTTGTCGTGGACCGTCACCCGGGTGAGCGAATCCGGCGGCACATTGGCCCCGGCTGCGGCCGCCTGCCGGCGCAGCTCCCAGCGCTTCGCATCGGGCATTAAATGAAAGACGTCCTGCACCAACGGGTTCGGGCGGGTATTGGGGTCGGCGACGACGATCCCGTCCCGCCGGGTGTACAGGTGCACCTCGGCGGCCCCGGCCTCCAGCGCAGTGGCGGCGGCGTCCAGGCCGGAAGCGCCGGTCCCGAGCACGGCGACCTGCCGGCCACGCAGGGCGGTGAAGTCGATCCGCTCGCAGGTGTGGGCCCACAGCGTGCGCGGCAGCGCCGTGAGCACGTCGGGGACGTAGGGGCCGCCGGTGCCGGAGGCGCCGCCGGCGAGCACCACCTTGCGGGCGGTCTCGGTCCAGCCGCGGGTGCCGTCGTGCAGGGTGAGCCGCAGCCCGCGGCCGGTCGGGGCGAGGTCGGTCACCCGGGTGCCGTAGCGCACCTCGACCCCGGTCACCCGGCGGTACCAGTCGAGGTAGTCGGCCCATGCCGCGGTGGGGATCCGGTCGAGTGCGTCGAAGGCGGCGGTGCCGTGGCGGCTTTCGAACCAGGCCCGGAACGACAGTGCCGGGTTGCCGAGTTCCGGGCCGGAGATGGTCTTGGCGGTGCGCAGGGTGCGCATCCGTGCCGTGGTGCGCCAGGGGGAGTGGGCGGCGGAAGGGCAGGCGTCGAGCACCGTCACCCGGGCCACCCCGGCCCGCAGCAGGGCGTGTGCGATGGTGGTGCCGCTCTGGCCGCCGCCGACGATCGCCACGTCGTGGTCGACGTCGCCGCGTTCGGCGATCCAGTTGTGGCCGTCGAGGCCGAGCAGTCGTAGCGACTCGCGGGCGGCGGCGTCGGCCGGCTGGTGTGGAACGGGCACAGGTTCCCCAATCGTGGTCGCAGGGTGGGTGGTGTGCCCGAAAGCTAGCGACCGCGGTGGGGAAGAACAGCGAACTTCCGCTACGAGATCCGTAAAGCGGAACTAATGGGCGGCGAGGGCCGGTTCGTTCGCGGATTGCGGTGTCGGCGGCCAGATCCGCTCGGCCGGCCAGGGCAGCGCGAGCAGCATGACGGGTGCGACGAGCGCCTGCACCAGGCAGGCGAGCAGGCCGCCGACGACGCCGTGGACCTGGCCGGCGACGAGGCCCAGCAGCACAGCGTGCAGCAGCACCGAGGTGGCCACGATGACGCCGAGGACCGGCCGGCGCAGCAGCCGGCCGGGGCCGAAGAACGCCGCGGCCGCCCAGATCGACAGCGGCAGGAAGATCACCACGGCGGTGACCAGCCCCGGGTTGTAGCCGTGGCGGATGCCCTCGCCGATGTGCGACATCGCGTTGACGAACACGATGCCCACGCCGGTCATCCCGACCGCCGGGTGGCGCCGACTCCACAGCGCGGCGAGGGGGAGTGCCACCCAGAACAGCGGCACGTTCACCGCGGCGAAGAACGCCGTCGGCACCGGGCATTCGGCGGGATCGTGGAAACCGAACAGCCCGCACAGCGCCGCCGGGAACGCGAACGACCGCCCCTCGGCGTCGACGCCGTACTCCTCGAAGTTGTGCACCAGGTAGGCCGCCACGAACGCCCAGGCCATCCAGACCGGGTCACGCCAGCGGGAGATCGCGGGCCGGGACCGGCAGACATCGGTGCCGAACAGCAGCAGCCCGAGGACCACGGCGGCGCCGAGACCGACCGAGCTCCAGGTGTGCAGGAACCAGTCCCACATGTGCAGATCTCCTCTGGGGCGAGGTGCCGTCAGCCGACGATCATGCCAGGCTGTCGTCCATCAGGGCGGACGAGCTGTCCCGCTAGGTCGTGACGCTGCTGAGGATCGCGATGACCACCTGGCTCACGGTGAGCAGGCCGGCGACCACCGCGGCGATGATGGCTCGGCGCCGCAGCCCGCGCCGTGCCGAGTCGATCAGCACGGCGATGCTGGCCAGGATCAGCGCCGCGTAGACCGCGAGTCCGATCGTCAGCATTGCCGATCCGGCGCTACCGGCCAGGGTGACGCTCTGCATGGCGAGTAGCCTACGGCGCGGCCGGGGACCGGGATCGAGTCGGCCCGGGCGGGTCGATCCCCGGTTCGGGCTAGGCTTGGGCCGATGACCGAGCACACCTATGTCCGGCATGACATCACGTTCCTCTCGGCGGGGACGCGCTGCGCGGCATGGCTTTACCGGCCCGACGGCGTGGGTAACCCGCCGATCGTGGTGATGGCCCACGGGTTTGCCGCATTCCGGGAACTGCGTCTCGATGCCTACGCCGACCGGTTCGCACGCGCGGGCTATGCGGTCCTGGTGTTCGACTACCGGAGCTGGGGCGACAGTGACGGGGAGCCGCGCCGGGTTCTGGACATCAAGGCCCAGCATGCCGACTGGCGAGCCGCGGTGGCCTACGCACGCGGTCTCGACGGGGTGGATGCGACGCGGTTGGTTGTCTGGGGGTCGTCGTTCGCCGGCGGGCACGTCCTGCATCTGCTCGCCCATGACCACCGCATCGCCGCCGGGATCGCGCAGGTGCCGCACGTCAGCGGGCCCGCGTCGGCGTTCTCCCAGCCGGTGCCGCAGTTGATCCGCCTGTTCGTCGCCGGCGTTCGCGACCAGGTCGGCGCGTGGCTGGGGGCGCCACCGTACCGGACGGCCGCCGTCGGTCGGCCGGGGGAACTCGCCATGATGGCCTCGCCGGGCGCGATGGAACTCGTCGAGCGGATGGCGGGCGAGCACCGCGACAAGCTGTTGACCGACAACAACGTGGCGGCCCGGATCGCGCTGCGGGTGCCGTTCTACTCGCCGGGCCGCTACGCATCGCGGATCACGGCGCCGACGCTCGTGCAGGTGGCCCGGCACGACGACGTGACGCCGATGGCCAAGGCAGTCGAGGTTGCGCGCCGCATCCCGCGCGGCGAGGTTCTCGTGTACGACTGCAGCCACTTCGAGCCCTACCTCGAGCCGCACTTCGACAAGATCGTGTCCGATCAGGTCGACTTCCTCGACCGGCACGTCGGACGGGGCTGATCGGGGCACCGGTCCGCCCGGGGGACTCACCGGGGTACGGCTGGTCGGCCGTTACCGGTAACCCGCCATATTTGCCTCCGTCGTATTCAGCCCGCTCAACAGTGAATCAAGACGATTTGTCACGGTGCTGACGGGCTGACCTCAGCCAGGCCGTCACCATGGGATGCTTCTATATCGTGTCAAGGGGTGTCGGCACTGGATGCGCTGCAGCGAGGG
>NZ_CALDGS010000069.1 GCF_937941905.1 uncultured Mycolicibacterium sp.
AGCCGAAGCCCAGCCCGCTGGCCCAGCCGATCAGCGCCATCACCGCCAGCGACACCGCGGTGAGCGACCCGCCCGCCACGACGAGACCGCGGACGGTGCCGCCCCAGCGGTTGGCCAGCGCCACCGCGACGAAGCCGAGCGCCAGCAGCGACGGCAGCTTCACCTGCGACGACATCGTGATCAGCACCACGCCGAGCAGCAGCATCGCCAGCGGGGTCCAGCGGTCCCACTCGGCCCGGGTGCGGGGCAGGGTCACCGGGCGGGGCAGCAGCGGGCCGGCTGCGCAGACGCCGCGCATGGCGAACTCGGTGCCGGCCAGCATCAGGCCGAGCATCAGTGCCTCGTTGTGGATGCCCGCGACCAGGTGCATGATCAGCAGCGGGTTGGCCGCGCCCAGCCACAGCGCGCTGACCTCGGCCACCCCGCAGCGGCGGGCCAGCCGCGGGGTGGCCCACACGATCAGCCCGACGCCCAGCAGCACCACGAGTCGGTGGCACAGCACGGCGGCGACGATGTTCTCACCGGTCAGCGCGGAGATGCCCTCGCCGATCCACAGGAAAAGCGGCCCGTAGGGCGCCGGTGTTTCCCGCCACATGTTCGGCACCGACAACGTGAACACGTGGTCCAGGCCCAGCCCGGACGCCGGGCCGACCCGGTAGGGGTCCAGACCGCGCAGTGCGATCTCGCTCTGGGCCAGGTAGGAGTAGACGTCGCGGCTGTACATCGGCGGCGCGACGAGCAGCGGAAGCATCCACAGCAGCAGCAGCCGGTCCAGCTGGCTGCGGGTCATGCGCCGATCGCCCAGCGTGAACCGGCCCAGCATCAGCCAGGCCAGCGCCATCATCACCGCGCCGGTGGTGGTCATGGTCAGCGACACCGTCTGGATGCGGGACGGCAGGTTGAGCAGCCGCACGCCGAACGTCGGGTCCTGCACGACCGGGCGCGCGCCCACCCCGAGCGCACCGATGGCCATGAGCACCGTGCCCATCGCCCCGAACAACCGGGTGCGGCGCAGCGCGATGACCTCGGCGTCGTTGAGGGGGGAGCCGACGGGTCGTTCGTCGGCGTGCCAGCGGGCAATCGACGAGCTGAACGAACGGAGGCGGCCTGCCACCTGAGCAGCGTAACCGCCGCCCACCCCGGCCCCCGCCTACTAAGGGTGCCCTTGCTTTACGCGGCCCCCGGAATTACGTCACAATGTTGTTGTGAAATTCAGCTCGGACGGTTCCGACCGCCACACCCGTGGGGCGATCGTCCGTCTGTTGCTGGAGTCCGGATCCATCACCGCAGGTGAGATCGGGGACCGGCTCGGCATCTCGGCGGCCGGCGTACGGCGCCACCTCGATGCGCTGATCGAGGCCGGTGACGCCGAATCCGTGCCGGCGGCGCCGTGGCAGCACACCGGCCGCGGCCGTCCGCCCAAGCGGTACCGGCTGACCGCCGCGGGCCGCGCCAAGCTCGATCACGCCTACGACGATCTGGCTGTCGCGGCGATGCGGCAGCTGCGGGAGATCGGCGGTGACGACGCGGTGTGGACGTTCGCACGCCGGCGCATCGATTCCATCCTCGCGGGAGTAACCCCGGGGGGTGGTGACGTTGCAGCTACTGCCGACCAGGTGGCTGCGGCGCTGACGAAAGCCGGTTACGCGACCACCACCACGCCGGTCAGCGGGCCGATCCGCGGGATCCAGTTGTGCCAGCACCACTGCCCGGTGTCGCACGTCGCCGAGGAGTTTCCGGAGCTGTGCGAGGCCGAACGGGAGGCGTTCGCCGAGGTGCTGGGAACGCACGTGCAGCGGCTTGCGACGATCGTCAACGGCGACGTCGCATGTACCACCCACGTGCCGCTCGACACCGGCGCCAAACGCGGCGCCCGGAAGGCCGCTGCACCCCTTCGACGCACAGCCCGCGTCGAAGCCGCCACGAATACGCAAGGAGCGTCCACATGACGACCACCCCCGAGGTCCACAAGGTAGGTGAGCCGCTCAGCCAGGAGGAGACCATCGCCTCACTGGGCCGCTACGGCTACGGCTGGGTGGACCGCGACGACGCCGGCGCCTCGGCCCGCCGAGGGCTGTCCGAAGAGGTGGTGCGCGACATCTCGGCCAAGAAGAACGAGCCGGAGTGGATGCTCGACATCCGCCTGAAGGCGCTGCGCATCTTCGAGAAGAAGCCGATGCCGACCTGGGGCGCGGCACTCGACGACATCGACTTCGACAACATCAAGTACTTCGTCCGCTCCACCGAGAAGCAGGCGACCAGCTGGGACGAGCTGCCCGAGGACATCCGGCGCACCTACGACAAGCTGGGCATCCCGGAGGCCGAGAAGCAGCGGCTGATCGCCGGTGTGGCCGCCCAGTACGAGTCGGAGGTGGTCTACCACCAGATCCGCGAGGACCTCGAGGCCCAGGGCGTGATCTTCCTGGACACCGACTCGGGGCTGCGCGAGCACCCGGAGCTGTTCCAGCAGTACTTCGGCACCGTGATCCCGGCCGGGGACAACAAGTTCTCCGCGCTCAACACCGCGGTGTGGTCGGGCGGCTCGTTCATCTACGTGCCGCCGGG
>NZ_CALDGS010000070.1 GCF_937941905.1 uncultured Mycolicibacterium sp.
CGCACACCCCCCTTTCCCGCGAGCGACCGTGTCTGCACCCCGACACGCCGGGCGCCGGTGTGCATTCGCGGTCACTCGCGCCCGGGGGCCGGACCGGGAAACGTCACCGGGGCGTCATCCGGCGGCCTCGGTTCGGTGGGGTGCCCGCAGCAGCCCGCGCACCCGGTCGACCGCCCGCCGGTCGGCCAGCTCGCCGCGACGGTCCGGGTGCTGCCAGTAGAGCCGCAGCAGACCCCGCACCGCCGCCGCGTCGGGCGTGAACGCGGCTGTGGCGATGGCGTGCTCGTCGCCGTTGGCCAGGACCACGAACACGGTGTGCGGCTCGTCGGAGTCGGGCTCGGCCCGGCGGATGTCGGCGATCTGCCGCCATTCGGCGCGCCCGGGCACGAAGCCCTGCCACAGCTCGTAGCCGGACGGCGTCAGCCGGATCCGCGCGCACGATCCGCGGGCGGCGAGCAGCACCGCATACGGCGCACCGACCACCGCTGCGAACGCACACAGGATCGTGGTGTAGCGCGGGTTCAGTGCGGGCACCGGGATGTGCACCAGCCCGAACGGGGCCAGGACGGCATCCGCCGCCGACGCGAGCACCAGGCTGAAGACGGCGACCATGAGCGGCAGGTCGATCCGGCGGTCCGGCCGCAGCCGCACGCCGGTGCCGTCGTGGTCGATCGCCGGCGACACCTCGCGGGTGAACGAACGCCGGACCGGGTAGACGACCCCGAGGCAGAACCCGGCGAAGCCGAGGCAGATCGCCGCCGTGAGCCAGTCGCCCTCGGCCGCCCGTGCGCCCGCGAGGACGAGCACCGCCAGGCCGATCCCGCCGAAGAAGAGCCAGCCGAGTACCGCCCGTGCAGGTGTCATCCTCATCGGCACACCAGATTCCCGATCGTCCCGCCGATATAGCCGAACGTCCACGATCCGGCGACGCTGCCGCCCGCGGCGAACGCCGGAGCCAGAAACGGCACCCCGGCCGCCGAGGCCACCATGACACCGGCGGGACCACCGAAGTACCCGCCCACGACACTCCCCGACGCCGCGAACGCCGCCACGCACGCGTCCTGCAGGGTGTCGGCGGTGAAGAAGTCGTAGACCCCGACGGCGACACCGAGCGCGGGTCCGCCGTACTTGCCCACCCGGCCGATGTCGTCGACCACGGCTGCAGACAGCAGCGGGATACCGGCTTTGGCCCGGTACTCCAGCCCGGTGAGCGCGCCACCCACCAGGGTCGGGACCGGATGCGTGAAGAATTCGTCGGGCAGCACGCCGTAGCGGCCGTCGGCCGTGGTCACCTCACTGGAACAGACACCGTCTGCGTCGCAGTCGATCCGAACCGTCGTGCCGTCGCTGAAGTCGAGCACCGTCATGGTCGTGCCGTCGACGTTCCGCTTGTCCTGCATGAAATAGGTCGACACGAGGTTGCCCTGCCGGTCGTAGTAGCTGTCGGACATGGCGGGGGCATCGGGGTTCCACCGGTAGATCTCGTGCCGGCTGCCGTCCATCATGAAGACCGTCGTGCGGTGCTGTCCGTCCTCGGTCGTCCATTGCCTGGTCTCGCGCACGGTCTGGGCGGATTCGTGGTCGTGCAGCATCCGCTGCTGCATCAGTCCCAACGTCGACGACGGATTCGGCACCTCGTCGGCCGGTCTGCCCATCAGCGGGTCGAGTCCCGGCGCGGGTGGCTCGAATCCGTGTTGTGCCGCGACGGCCCGGAGGTCGGCAGCCGTCGTGTCGTCGGCCTCGCCGAGGTCGGCGAGCAGACGGTTGACCTCCACCTGTGTTTCGGCGGCACGGTGTTCCAACTCGGCGGCCCGCTCGGCCGAGACCGTCACCGGCTTGACCACGACCACCCACAGGTCGGTCACCCTGAGGTCCCCCCGGTCCACCTCGTCGGCGTAGTTCAGCAACGCGCGGCGCGCCGAACCGATCCGGTCGGCACCGGATTTCAGTGCGGCCCCGATGTTCTCGGTGTAGGTGGCGAACGTCGATGCGCTGTCTGCGCCCCGGCGGAACATCGCCACGGCCGCGGCATGCGCCTGGCCCTCCCATCCCCGCGCTTCCGGCATCCGGTCGATCTCGTCGTCGAGCCGCACCACGGCGTCGTAGACCGACCGGCCGGCTCCGGTCAGCCGGTCACCGGCCGCCGACAACGTCTCGGGATTCCAGCCCTGCAGCCGGGACCGCGTCGGCAGCATTCAGAACAGCCCGTCGAAGGTCTGCGCCAGCGCGGCGTCCTCGACCTCGTACCGGTCCCCGGCGCCCCGCACCGCGGTGCCCATCGCGTCGACCGCCTCGGCGATCGCGTCGGCCCGCTCCGCGATGTGCCCGCCGACCAGCATCATCGCCCACTGCGTCGTCGACCCGGGCACACCGTCGGCCGCGGTCACGGCCACGTCCCCGACCCGGGCGCTCCTCACGCCCTCGGCCGTCGCCTCGGCACGCGCGGCGAAGGCGCGCAGGATCTCGGGATCGACGAGCACGGGTCCTCCAGGGGTGCGACGGTGTTCGGATGCCCTGGTAGCAACCGTAGCGCCTGGCGAACCCCGCCCGGCGCACCAATTTCCGGGCCGCCGGCGAACGATCCGCTAGACCGTGGCCAGGACGGTGTCGAGCAGCGAGAGGAACATGCCCAACCCGTCGTCGGACGGGCCGGTGAGCGCGTCGATGGCGTGCTCGGGATGCGGCATGAGCCCGACCACGCGGCCGTTGGCCGAGCAGATGCCGGCGATGTCGCGCTGCGAGCCGTTGAGGTTCTCCCGGTAGCGGAACACCACCCGGCCCTCGCCCTCGAGCTCGTCGAGCACCCGCTGCGGGGCGACGTAGCGGCCCTCGCCGGACTTCAGCGGGATGAGGATGTCCGCGCCGGCGTCGTAGCGGGTGGTCCAGGCGCTGGTGTTGTTGGCCACTTCCAGCCACACGTCGCGGCAGACGAAGTGCAGCCCGACGTTGCGGGTCAGCGCGCCGGGCAGCAGACCGGACTCACACAGGATCTGGAAGCCGTTGCAGATGCCCAGCACCGGCATGCCCTGGGCGGCGCGTTCCACCACCGAGCGCATCACCGGGGCGAGCTTGGCGATCGCGCCGGCACGCAGGTAGTCGCCGTAGGAGAAGCCGCCGGGGACGACGACCGCGTCGACGCCCTTGAGGTCGGCATCGGCGTGCCAGAGCTCGACCGGTTCGGCCCCGGACACCCGCACCGCCCGGGCGGCGTCGACGTCGTCGAGCGTGCCCGGGAAGGTGATCACGCCGATGCGTGCGGTCATCACTGCTCCCTGCTCACGGTCCAGTCTTCGATGACGGTGTTGGCCAGCAGCGATTCGGCGATCTCGGCGAGGGTGGCGTCGTCGACGCTGTCGTCGACCTCGAGTTCGAACCGCTTGCCCTGCCGCACGTCGGACACACCCTTGACACCGAGCCGGTGCAGCGCGCCGACGATCGCCTGGCCCTGCGGGTCCAGGATCTCGGCCTTGGGCATGACGTGCACAACCACCTTCGCCACGGCAGCCACTCTACTCATCCGAGGTGGTGCCTGCGAAAACGACCCGGCGCGCAGAATATGGGCATGCACCTGACGCACTTCGGCCACAGCTGTCTGCTCGCGCAGTTCCCCGGTGCCGGCACCGAGACCACGGTGCTGTTCGACCCGGGCATCTTCTCGCACGGCTTCGAGGGCATCACCGGCCTGTCGGCGATCCTGATCACCCACCAGCACCCCGACCACGCCGACCCGGAGCGGCTGCCGGCGCTGGTGGAGGCCAACCCGCAGGCCGAGCTCTACGCCGATCCGCAGACCGCCGCCCAGCTCGGCGAGCCGTGGCAGGCCGTGCACGTCGGCGACGAACTGCGGATCGGCCACCTGCGGGTGCGCGGGGTGGGTGGCCGGCACGCGGTGATCCACCCGGAGATCCCGGTCATCGACAACATCTCCTACCTGGTCGGGGACGACGAGCACCCGGCCCGGCTGATGCACCCGGGCGACGCGCTGTACGTGCCGGGCGAGCCGGTGCAGGTGCTGGCCACCCCGGCGGCCGCGCCCTGGATGAAGATCTCCGAGGCCGTCGACTACCTGCGGGCGGTGGCGCCCACCCACGCGGTGCCGATCCACCAGGGCATCATCGACCCGGTCGCCCGCGGCATCTTCTACAGCCGCCTCGACGAGATGACCGACACCGACTTCCGGGTGCTCACCGAGGAGCGGGCCCAGACCTTCTAGGCCGTGTCGCGGGCGGCGGCCCGCCCGGCGGCCCGCCCGGAGAAGATGCACCCGCCCAGGAAGGTGCCCTCCAGGGCCCGGTAGCCGTGCACCCCGCCGCCCCCGAATCCGGCCGCCTCGCCGGCGGCGTACAGCCCGTCGAACGGCTCCCCGTCGCCGCGCAACACCCGCGAGTCCAGGTCGGTCTCCAAGCCGCCCAACGTCTTTCGCGTCAGGATGTGCAGTTTGACCGCGATCAGCGGACCGGCCTTGGGGTCGGTGATGCGGTGCGGGGCGACGACCCGGCCGAGCCGGTCGCCGAGGTAGCCGCGCGCGGCGCGGATGGCCGTCACCTGGGTGTCCTTGGTGAACCGGTTGGCCACCTCGCGGTCGCGGGCGGTGACCTCCTCGGCGACGGTGGCGTAGTCCAGCGGCACCACGTCGGGCAGCTCGTTCATCCGCGCCACCAGGTCGCGCAGGTTGGTCGCGGTGACGAAGTCCGGCCCGCGGTCGACGAAGGCCTGCACCGGCGCGGGCGCGCCCGGGGCCACCCGGGACAGCACGTCGCGCACGCTGCGGCCGGTCAGGTCGGGGTTCTGCTCCTGGCCGGACAGCGCGAACTCCTTGGCGATGATCCGCGCGTTGAGGATGAACCAGCTGTAGTCGTAGCCGGTGCGCAGGATGTACTCGAGCGTGCCGAGGGTGTCGAAGCCCGGGTAGTACGGACCCGGCAGCCGGCGGCCCAGCGCGTCCAGCCACAGCGGCGACGGGCCGGGCAGGATGCGGATGCCGTGGTTGGGCCAGATCGGGTCGTAGTTGGTGATGCCCTCGGTGTAGTGCCACATCCGGTCGCTGTTGATCACGTTGGCGCCGGCGGCCTCGGTGATCTCGATCATCCGGCCGTCGACGTGGGCGGGCACCCCGCACAGCATCGTCTCGGGCACCCGGCCCATCCGCGGCGGCCAGTTCTGCCGCACCATCTCCAGGTTGCCGCCGATGCCGCCGCTGGCGACGATCACCGCGGCGTCGCGGAACTCGAAGTCGCCGACCACGGTTCGCGACGAGGCGAACCCGCGCGGCACCGACGAGGGTTCCAGCACCGAGCCGCGCACCCCGACCGCGACGCCGTCCTCGACGATGAGCTCGTCGACCTGGTGGCGGAAGGCGAAACGCACCTGCCCGCGCTCCTCGGCGGCGCGCAGCCGGCGGTGGAAGATCTCCACCAGCGCCGGGCCGGTGCCCCAGGTGATGTGGAAGCGCGGCACCGAGTTGCCGTGTCCGCGGGCGTCGTAGCCGCCGCGTTCGGCCCAGCCCACCAGTGGGAAGATCTGCAGGCCGCGGGCCTTGAGCCAGTGCCGCTTCTCGTGGGTGGCGAAGTCGACGTAGGCCTCGGCCCACTTGCGCGGCCAGTGGTCCTCCGGCCGGTCGAACCCGGCGCTGCCCATCCAGTCCTGCAGCGCCAGTTCGTGACTGTCCCGGATGCCCAGCCGGCGCTGCTCGGGGCTGTCGACGAAGAACAGCCCGCCGAACGACCAGTAGGCCTGGCCCCCGACGCTGTTGGCGTTCTCCTGATCGACGATCAGCACCCGCCGGCCCCGGTCGACGAGCTCGCAGGCCGCCACCAGCCCGGCCAGTCCGGCGCCCACCACGATGACATCAGCATCGGCCATACCCGCCTACGTTAGCGGGCAGGTCCGCTCAGGCGACGTCGGTCAGGGCGGGTCGGCGCGGCTGCCAGCGGTAGACGTCGGGCACCGCGCCGTGCATGAGCGCCAGGTCGACGGCGTCGAGCACCGCCTGACGCACGCCCGGGCGGGCCAGCTGCCGCGCCGAGACCCGCAACCGCATCACGTCGCCGCGGCGGGCCCTGCGCCCGGCCGCCGACACCACCGCACGGCACCACCACAGCTGGCCGAACCGGGCGGCCGTGGCGCCGGGCACCCGCACCCGCAAGCTGGTGTCGCCGAGCAGGTCGCGGATCTCGTACCGGTTGATCAGCAGCCGGAAGCCGTTGCGGGGCAGGCCCAGCAGCGTGCCGTGCGAGACCGGCCCGGGCGCGGCGAACAGCCGGGTGCGCAGCCCGAGATGCTCCATGACCCGGTCGGCGGCGAGCAGGCGCAGGGAGGCCTCGTGCGCGCCGAGCACGGCGAACTCGGTGCGGCCCCATCGCGTGGTCCCGTCGAACCCGTTGAGCACGATGGCGTCCCCGCCCTCGCGGCGCTGCACCAGCCAGTCGGCGGTGTCGGGGTCCCGGTCCAGCCGGTAGCCGTGCGGCAACCGCGGGGTGACCAGAAACGACACCGGCACCTGCCGGGTGTCGAGTTCGGCACACAGGTCGGCCACGTCGTCTCGGGTATTCGCGTCGATGTGGGAGACGGAGACGAGCAGCAGTCCGGCCATGCCCGCAGTGTGACGTATGCAGGTAACCGAATGGTTTCGGGCGCGTGACGTCAGGCGGGCAGGACCGCCTCGATCGCGGCGATCACCTCCGGCGCGTCCGGTTCGGTGCGCGGCCGGAACCGCCCGACCACGCTCCCGTCGGGGGCGACGAGGAACTTCTCGAAGTTCCACTGCACGTCGCCGGCCTGCCCGTCGGCGTCCGGGGTCCGGGTGAGCACCGCGTACAGCGGGTGCCGGTCGGGGCCGTTGACATCGGTCTTGGCCAGCAGCGGGAAGGTCACCCCGTAGGTGGTCGAACAGAAGGTGCGGATCTCCTCGGCGCTGCCGGGCTCCTGACCCATGAACTGGTTGCACGGCACCCCGACGACGGTCAGGCCGCGCGGGCCGTAGTCGCGGGCCAGCCGTTCGAGTGCGGCGTACTGCGGGGTGAGCCCGCACCGGGAGGCCACGTTGACCACGAGCGCCGCGCCGGGGGCGAGCTCGGCCAGGGTGGTGGGTTCGCCCTCGAGGGTGGTCAGCGGGATCGACGTGAGCGGCGTGTCGGTCATGTCCCCGACGCTACCCACTGCCGCTATCCGCTGAACAGCAGCCGGGCCAGCCTCCTGACGGTGGCGTACGGATCGGCGTCGGTGCGCACGGCCCGGTTGCGCCACAGCGTGGCGAAGCCGTGCACCAGCGACCAGGCGGCCAGGGCGGCGCCGTCCGGGTCGGCGACGGCGTTGGGGTCGGTCAGGGTGGCCACGCCGCGGGCGAGTTCGGCGCCGGCGGCGGCCTCGGCGGCGACGAGCTCGGGGTCGGCGGCGTCGTAGAGGGTCTTGTCGAACATCACCGCGTAGTGGCCGGGGTGCTCCAGCGCGAACCGCACGTAGGCCACGGCGGCCTCGGCGAAGTCCGGGCGGGCCTCGGCCAGCGCCGCGGCGAGCATCCGGAAACCCTCGACCGCCAGCGCGGTGAACACCCCACGCCGGTCGGTGAAATGGTGCGCGGGCGCGGCGTGCGAGACACCGGCGGCGCGGGCGAGCTCGCGCAGCGACAGGCCGTCGGCCCCGCGCTCGGCGACGAGTTCGGCCGCGCGGGTCAGGATCGCCGCGCGCAGCGCGCCGTGGTGGTAGCTGTCCTTGGCCACGGCCCCAGCCTACGCCAATGTTGACACTGTCAAGATCGAGGCCTAGCGTGCATCTTGACAGTGTCTAGATAAGGAAGTGGGCGGTGGCTCCCCTGCTGACCCTGATCACCGCGACCCTGCTCGCCCGGCTCGCCGGCGCGTTCGGCGTGGCCTATGTCGGCACCTGGCCGGCGGCCCTGGCCGTCGGCCTGGCGGCGATGTTCGTCCTGACCGGGGTGGCGCACTTCGTGAACCCGCTGCGCCGCGACCTGATCGCCATCGTCCCGCCGGCGCTGCCCGCGCCGGGACTGCTGGTGACGGTCACCGGGGTGCTGGAGTTCCTCGGCGCCGCCGGGCTGCTGCTGCCCGACACCCGGCAGGCCGCGGCGTGGTGCCTGTTCGCCCTGATGCTGGCCA
The DNA here is from genome assembly GCF_937941905.1 of uncultured Mycolicibacterium sp. Taxonomy (GTDB): domain Bacteria; phylum Actinomycetota; class Actinomycetes; order Mycobacteriales; family Mycobacteriaceae; genus Mycobacterium. Next base: position 8,115 of record NZ_CALDGS010000070.1, read on the forward strand.
TGTTCCCGGCCAACGTGCACGCCGCCCGGATGCCCGACCCGCCGCGGTCGCTGACCACCCGGCTAGGCGTCCGGACGGTCCACCAGATCGTCTACCTGGCCGCCGCCGTAGTGGTCGGGGTCTGCGGTGGCTAGCACCCAGGCGTACTGGAAGGCGGTCTCCTTCCAGCGCTCGTAGCGGCCGCTGATGCCGCCGTGCCCGGCGACCATCTCGGTCTTGAGCAGCACCCTGGGCCCCTGCGCGACCGGGTCGGTCTGTGCATGACGAAGCGCGGCAACCCATTTCGCCGGTTCCACGTAGTAGACCCGGGTGTCGTTGAGCGAGGTGACGGCCAGGATCCGCGGATAGTCCCGGGTGGTGACGTTCTCGTACGGCGAGTAGGACTTCATGTACTCGTAGACATCCTTGTCCGCCAACGGATTTCCCCACTCGTCCCACTCGGTGACGGTGAGCGGCAGCGACGGGTCCAGGATGGTGGTCAGCGCGTCGACGAACGGCACCACCGCCAGGATGCCGGCGAACAGCTCCGGGGCCATGTTGGCCACCGCCCCGACCAGCAGCCCGCCGGCGCTGCCGCCGTAGCCGACCAGCCGATCGGCCCGGGTGACCCCGGTGTCGATGAGATGTCTTGCGGTGTCGATGAAGTCGGTGAAGGTGTTGCGCTTCTTGAGCAGCTTGCCGTTCTCGTACCAGGCCCGGCCCATCTCGCCCCCGCCGCGCACGTGCGCGACGGCGAACACCATGCCGCGGTCGAGCAGGCTCAGCCGCGCGATGGAGAACCGGGGATCCTCGCAGGCCTCGTAGGCGCCGTAGCCGTACAGCAGGGTGGGCGCCGGGAACTCGATGCCGGCCCGGTGCACGATCGACACCGGGATGCGGGTGCCGTCCTCGGCCACGGCCCAGTCCCGGCGCTCCACGTAGTCCTCGCGCCGGTAGCCGCCCAGCACCGGCTGCTCGCGCAGCAGGGTGCGCTCCCCGGTGCGCAGGTCCAGGTCGTAGATGCGGGTCGGGGTGATGAACGAGGTGGCCCCGATGCGCAGCTTGGGCGCGGCCCAGTTCGGATTGCCGGCCATCCCGGCCCAGGTCAGGTCCGTGTCGAACTCGATCTCCTGCGGGGTGCCGTAACCGCCGTCGGGCCCGAGCGGCCACAGCTGCAGCCGCGGCAGCGCCTCGCGCCGGTAGCTGACCACCAGGTGCTCGGCGAACGCGTCCACCCCGTCGAGCCGCACGTCGTCGCGGTGCGGGATGAGGGTGCGGGTGGCGGTCGGGTCGGCCACCGGCGCCTCGACCAGGGTGAAGTTCTCCGCACCGTCGTTGTGCAGGATCAGGAACCGGTCCTCGCCGCCGATCACCGCGTGCTCCACCGAGTACTCGACGTGGTTGCGGCGCGGCCAGACCACGGTGAACTCGGCCGAGCCGTCGGCGGCGTCGGCGTAGCGCACCTCCGAGGTCACCGCGCTGCCCGCGGCGATGAGGATGTAGCGGTCGCTGCGGGTGCGGCCCACGCCGAGCCAGAACCGCTCGTCGGGCTCGTGGTACACCTGCTCGGCGGGCTCGCCCGAGCCGATGCGGTGGCGCCAGATGGTGTCCGGCCGCCACGCCTCGTCGACCGTCGAGTAGTAGATGGTGCGGTTGTCGGCGGCCCAGGTGGCCCCGGCGGCGATGCCGGTGATCACGTCGTCGAAGTGCTCGCCGGTGCGCAGATCCTTGAACCGCAGCGTGTAGCGCTCGTCGCCGACGACGTCGTAGGAGTAGGCCAGGATGTTGCCGTCCAGGCTGACCGCCGCCGCCCCCAGCGCCAGGAACTCATGGCCCTCGGCCAGCTCGTTCTCATCGAGCAGCACCTGCTCGCCCGGGATCTCGGTGTGCTCGTCGAACGTCGGCGGCGTCCAGTCGTCCGGATCGGCGACCGGGCAGCGGCAGTGCACCGCGTACTGCTTGCCCTCGTAGGTGCGGGCGTAGTACCACCACTCCCCGCGCCGGGTGGGCACCGACAGGTCGGTCTCCTTGGTGCGGGCCTTGATCTCCTCGAAGATCTTGCGCCGCAACGGCTCCAGCGGCGCGAGCACCTCCTCGGTGTAGGCGTTCTCCTGCTCGAGGTAGGAGATCACCTCGGGGTTGTTCTTGTCCCGCAGCCACTCGTAGTGGTCGATGAACACGTCGCCGTGGTGCTCCCGGCGGTGTTCGACGCGCTTGGCGATGGGCGGTTGGGGTCGGTTCATGCCGTCGGTCCGATCCAGTCGGCGAAACGCAGGCCGGAGATGCGTTCGTAGGCTTCGATGTAGCGGGCGCGGGTGGCCTCGACGATCTCGGGGGGCAGCGGCGGTGGCGGGGTGTCGCCGGTGCGGTCCCAGCCGGACTCCGGGCCGGTCAGCCAGTTGCGCACGAACTGCTTGTCGAAGCTGGGCTGGGTCACCCCGACCCGGTAGGTGTCGGCCGGCCAGTACCGCGACGAGTCCGGGGTGAACACCTCGTCGGCCAGGGTCAGCACCCCGTGCTCGTCGACGCCGAACTCGAACTTGGTGTCGGCGACGATGATGCCGCGGCCGGCCGCGTGCTCGGCCCCCTGCCGGTAGATGCGCAGGGTGAGGTCGCGCAGTTCGGCGGCGCGCTCGGCGCCGACCAGCCGCACCACGTCGTCGAAGGTGATGTTCTCGTCGTGGTCGCCCTGTTCGGCCTTGGTGGCCGGGGTGAACAACGGCTCGTCGAACTTGCTGGCCTCGTCCAGGCCGGCCGGCAACTCGATGCCGCACACCGTGCCGGTGCGCCGGTAGTCGGCCAGCCCGGAGCCGGTCAGGTAGCCGCGGGCCACGCACTCCACCGGCAGCATCTCCAGCTTGCGCACCACCAGCGCCCGGCCCAGCACCTCGGCGGGGATGCGCTCGTCGTCGGGCGGGCCGGCCAGGTGGTTGGGCGCGTCGATGAGGTCGAAGAAGAACACGCTCATCGCGGTCAGGATGCGGCCCTTGTCGGGGATCTCGCTGTCGAGGATGTAGTCGTAGGCGGAGATGCGGTCGGTGGCCACGAACAGCAGGTGGTCATCGTCGACCCGGTAGATCTCGCGGACCTTGCCGCTGGCCACGTGCTGGTAGTCGGACAGAGCGGGTCGCATCGGGTCAGCTTATCGAGACCGGCGGGCCGGGGCGCCGCCCAGCCCGGTCGTGCTCAGCGCCGGAACGCCACCACCAGCCGCCGGATGCCGGTGTGCCGGTTGCTGCGGGTATAGCACACCGGCTCGACCGGCTCCACCCCGGCGAACCGGCGCGTCAGCTCCTCGAACAGCACCCGCAGCTCCAGCCGGGCCAGATTGGCGCCCAGGCAGTAGTGCACGCCGTGGCCGAACCCCAGGTGCGGGTTGGGCCGCCGGGCGATGTCGAAGGTGTCCGGGTCGGCGAACACCGCGGCGTCGCGGTTGGCCGAGCCCTCCCAGACCAGCACCTTCTGCCCGGCCCGGATGCGCTGCCCGCCGAGTTCGGTGTCGCGGGTCGCGGTGCGCCGTTTCGACGGCGACGGCGTGGTCCAGCGCACGATCTCCTCGGCCGCGCTCGCCAGCAGCGACGGGTCGGCGCGCAGCCGGTCGTACTGGTCGGGGTGCTCGGCGAAGGCCAGCAGCCCACCCGCGATGGCGTTGCGGGTGGTCTCGGCCCCGGCGCTGAACAGCAGGTTGAAGAACAGGTAGGCCTCGGCGTCGGTGACCGGTTCGTCCAGGGTCGCGTTGGCGACCACCGACAGCATGTCGTCGGCCGGCCGGCGGCGCTTGGCCGCGATGAGGTCCATGCCGTACCGGTGGATGCGGGTGCCGGCGTCCTGCACCGACAGCCTGGAAATGGTGGCGCTGCGGCGGGCGCCGAAGTCGAAGTTCGGTTCGACGGCCTCGAACAGCCAGTGCCGGTCCGCCTCGGGGATGCCGAGCAGGATGCAGATCATCTGCATCGGCAGCTCGGCGGCCAGCGCCGTCACCACCTCCACCGGGGTGCCGGGCTCGATGGCGTCGAGCAGCGCGGTGGCGCGGGCGCGCAGGTCGTCGGTGACGCGGGTGACCATGCGCGGGGTCAGCCCGGAACTGACCAGCCGCCGGATCTGGGCGTGCCGCGGGTCGTCCATCATGTTCAGCACCTGCCCGGCGATGGGCAGGTCCTGCAGCAGGGTGCCGCCGTAGCGCCGCGACCCCCCGGTCACCGACGAGTAGGTGACCGGATCACGAAGCACGGCAAGGGTTTCGGCGTAGGTGGCGACGGACCAGAAGCCCTCGCCGTCCGGGGTGTGCTCGGTGGGGTCGAACCAGCACACCGGGGCCTGCCGACGGTGCCTGGCGAACAGCTCGTGCGGGAACCCGTCGGCGAAGGTGTCCAGGTCGGTCAGGTCGACCCCGGCCAGTGTCACAAGATGTCGCCCGAGGTGTACTTCGCGGCGTCCGGGTAGCGGCGGACGACCTCGTCGACGGCGGCGACGACGCGGTCCACCTGGTCACCGGCCGCGCCGGTGAACACCTGCTTGTCGGCCAGGGCGGCGTCGAGGGCGGCCCGGTCCAGCGGCAGCCGCGGGTCGGCGGCCAGCCGGTCCAGCAGGTCGGGTTCGCGGCCCTGTTCGCGCATCGCGAGCGCGACGGCCACGGCGTGCTCCTTGATGACCTCGTGGGCGGTCTCGCGACCGACGCCGGCGCGCACCGCGGCCATGAGGATCCGGGTGGTGGCCAGGAACGGCAGGTAGCGGTCGAGCTCGCGTTGGATCACCGCCGGGTACGCGCCGAACTCGTCGAGCACGGTCAGGAAGGTCTCGATCTGCCCGTCGATGGCGAAGAAGGCGTCCGGCAGGGCCACCCGGCGCACCACCGAGCAGAACACGTCGCCCTCGTTCCACTGGGCGCCGGCCAGCTCGGCGGCCATCGAGGCGTAGCCGCGCAGCACCACCTGCAGGCCGTTGACCCGCTCGCAGGAGCGGGTGTTCATCTTGTGCGGCATCGCCGAGGAGCCCACCTGGCCGGGGGCGAAGCCCTCGGTGACGAGCTCGTGGCCGGCCATCAGCCGGATGGTGTGGGCCAGCGACGACGGGCCGGCACCGAGCTGCACCAGCGCGGAGAGCACGTCGTGGTCCAGCGAGCGCGGGTAGACCTGGCCGACGCTGCTGAACAGCTCCCGGAAGCCGAGGAACTCCGCGACCCGGCGTTCGAGTTCGGCGAGTTTGGCGGCGTCGCCGCCGAACAGGTCGAGCATGTCCTGGGCGGTGCCCATCGGGCCCTTGATGCCGCGCAGCGGGTAGCGGGCGATGAGCTCCTCGACGCGGCGCAGCGCGATGAGCGTCTCCTCGGCGGCCGAGGCGAACCGCTTGCCCAGCGTGGTGGCCTGGGCCGCGACGTTGTGGCTGCGGCCGGCCATCACCAGGTCGCGGTAGGCCACGGCGCGCTCGGCGAGCCGGGCCAGCACCGCCACGGCATGGTCGCGCACCAGTTCCAGCGACCGGCGGATCTGCATCTGTTCGACGTTCTCGGTGAGATCCCGGCTGGTCATGCCCTTGTGGATGTGCTCGTGGCCGGCCAGCGCGTTGAACTCCTCGATGCGCGCCTTGACGTCGTGGCGCAGCACCCGCTCGCGGGCGGCGATCGAGTCCAGGTCCACCTGGTCGAGCACCCGCTCGTAGTCCTCGATCACCCCGGGCGGCACGTCGACGCCCAGTTCGGCCTGCGCCCGCAGCACCGCCAGCCACAGCCGGCGCTCGGCCTTGATCTTGGCCTCGGGGGCCCAGATCGCGACCATCTCGTCGCTGGCGTAGCGGGAGGCGAGCACATTCGGGATCGTCACAACCCCACAGCTTACGGCCCTGCCCACGGCCGCCGGGCAGCCGCGGGCACCGGCGCCGGCGCTACCGTGGCGGGGCGGCCGGGTCGATGTCGTCGGCGCCGGCCGTCATCTGAATGCCCAACCGCCGGTTGACCATCGCGGTGCCCCCGAACAGCACCACCCCGACGGCGACGAGGACGAGGGCGAGCAGGTACTGCTGCACCGGCCGGCCCGACGCCGGGGTGACCAGGTACAGCGACGCCACCGCGCCGAGGATCGGCAGCGCGGTCGGGGCGCGGAAGGTCGTGCGGTCCTCCGGCACGTCGCGGCGCAGCACCAGCACCGCGATGTTGACCATGGCGAACACCGCCAGCAGCAGCAGCGAGGTGGTGCCGCCCAGCAGCGCGATCGCGTTGCTGTCGGCGAGCAGGGTGACGTAGACGATCACCGCGAGGGCGACCAGCGTGGTGAACACGATGGCCACCCAGGGCGTGCGCCGTCGCGGGTGCACCCGGCCGAGCACCGGCGGCAGCACCCGCCGGCGGGCCATGCCGTAGACGAGCCGGCTGGCCATGAGCATGTTGATCAGTGCGGTGTTGGCCACCGCGAACATCGAGATGAACGGCAGGATGTCCGCGATGGGCAGACCGGGGGCACCGATCCTGACCACCTCGACCAGCGGGGTGTCGCTGGCGCGCAGATCGCCGACCGGCACCAGTGCCACCGCCACGATCGACACCAGCACGTAGATCACCCCGGCGATGGTCAGCCCGCCCAGCAGCACCCGGGGGAACACCCGCACCGGGTCCCTGGTCTCCTCGGCCATGTTCACCGAGTCCTCGAACCCGACCATCGCGAAGAACGCCAGGCTGGTGGCGGCGGTGACCGCGACGAAGGCGTGCCGTTCCCCGGTGGTCTCGAACGCCACCACCCGGGACAGGTCGACCTCGGCCGCGCCGGCGAACGCCCACAGCCCGGCGCACAGCACCAGCAGCAGGCCGCCGAGCTCCATCACCGTCAGCACCACGTTCAGCCGGGCGCTCTCCCCCACCCCGCGCAGGTTGACCACTGCCAGCACCGCCATGAAGGTGAGCGCGATGAGCATGACCCCCGTTCTGCCCCAGTCGAATCCGAATGCGGTCTCCAGGTTGGCGGCGAAGAACCGGGAGGCGGTGGCGGCGGAGGTGATGCCCGAGCACATCACCGCGAACGCCACCAGGAACGTCACGGAGCGCCGGCCGAAGGCCTTCTGCACGTACAACGCCGCGCCCGCGGCCTGCGGGTACTTGGTGACCAGTTCCAGGTAGCTGCACGCGGTGACGGCGGCGACGCCGAAGGCGATCAGGAACGGCAGCCACGCCGCACCCCCGACCTCGGCGGCCACCTGCCCGGTCAGCGCGTACACGCCGGTGCCGAGGATGTCGCCGACGACGAACAGCAGCAACAGGCCGGGCCCCAGCACCCGCTTGAGTTCGGGTTGCTCCGACCCGGCCGGCTCCTCGCTCAATCCCCACCCTTTCTCGGCGGCGTCGCGGGTCGATCCCCACTCACCGGCGGGGACGGGGGCGGCCGGCGGTTCGGCAGCGGCACTCACCCGTGGTGGTGACTGCCGCCGTCGGCACGGCCATGCCGCCCGGCCGTCCCGGCGCCATGGTGTCGCCGATCGGGCGGCCGGTCAGAAGTCGACCTCGGCGCAGGCGAGTTTGGGCTGCACCCCGTCGCCGGCGTCGTGGGCGTGGTCGGCCGGGTCGTCGCCGGGGTCGTGGTCGTGCGGGCCGATCTCGTGGAGCACGAAGGTGGTCGCCTGACCGTCCGGCAGCGGCCGGTCCACCTCGGCGGTGGCCTCGGCGGCGCCGTCGGCGTCGCTGGTGAAGGTCAGGTGCACCTCGTTGGGCGGTTCGTCCGGGCCGGACGGGTCGAACCGGAAGTGCGGCCCGCCGGGATCGGCCAACTCGCAGGAACCGGCGTGCAGGTGCACGATGTAGTCGGTGTCCGGCGCCAGCCCGGTGAGCTCGACGGCGACCACCGCACCGTCCGGGCCGCGGCGCTGTTCGGCGGTGCCGGCGATGGTCTGGGCGGCGTCGGGACCGCCGGCCACCGGGGCGAACTCGCCGCGCAGCACGAGCACCTCGGCTTCGCCTTCCGGCGCCGCCTCGGCGGTGGTGGTCGCCGCGCTGGTGGTGGTCGCCGCGGCGGTGGTGGTCGCCGGCGTGTCCGGGCCGGTGTCCTGGCCGGCGTCCGGGCCGGTGTCGCGGCCACATGCGGCCGCCCAGAGCGGCAGGGTGCACAGCGCGCCGAGCGCCAGTGCCTTTCGCGTGTTCATGTACGGCTCCTGCGACGTGCGGGTTGCTGGCACCACCATAGTCCGCACGCCACCGGGGCCGTCCGGGCCGAGGCCCCGGTGGCATCATGGCGCGCATGCCACCGCAGTTGAACCGCCGTGCCGCGTTGCGCCTCGGCGCGGCCGCGGTCGGACTGGCCGCGCTGCACACCGGGACCGCCCCGGCCCCGGCCGCCCGGGCCCAGCCCGCGCCCACCTTCGAATCGGGGTCGTTCGTGTCGGCCGCACGCGGCGGGGTCGCCACCGGCTGGGCGATCGCCCGCCCGCCCGGGCAGACCGGGCCGCTGCGGCCGGTGATCGCGTTGCACGGCCGGTGGTCCAGCGCGGCGGCCGTGATGGCCGGCGGCGTGGAGCAGGGCCTGGCCGGGGCGGTGTCGGCCGGGCTGCCGCCGTTCGCCGTGGTGGCGGTGGACGGCGGCGACACCTACTGGCACCGCCGGGCCTCCGGTGAGGACGCGGGCGCGATGGTGCTCGACGAGCTGATCCCGATGCTCGCCGAGCGCGGCCTGGACACCTCCCGGGTGGCGTTCTTGGGCTGGTCGATGGGCGGCTACGGCGCGTTGCTGCTGGGCGCGCGCCTGGGCCCGGCACGCACCGCGGCGATCTGCGCGGTCAGCCCGGCGCTGTGGACCTCACCGGCCGCGGCCGCGCCCGGGGCGTTCGACGGACCCCGGGACTACCGGGACAACAGCGTCTGGGGGCTGCCCGCACTGGCCGACATCCCGATCCGGATCGACTGCGGCACAAGCGATCCGTTCTACGCGGCAACCAGGCAGTACATCGCGCAGCTGCCGGTGCCCCCGGCCGGCGGGTTCTTCCCGGGCGGGCACGACGCGGCGTTCTGGAGCGCGCTGCTGCCCGACGAGCTGGCCTGGATCGCGCCGCTGCTGACGGCCTAGACCCGGATCCGGCCCTCGGCCGCCGCGAGCGCGATGTCGGTGCGGAAGTGGCTGCCGGGCAACCGGATCGAGCGGGCCACCCGGTAGGCCTCCGCGCGCGCGGCGACCAGGTCGGCACCGGTGCCGACCACGGCGAGCACCCGGCCGCCGGCCGAGACGATCGCGCCGTCGTCGCGCCGGGCGGTGCCGGCGTGCAGCACGCCCTCGGCCTCCGCGCCGTGGATGACGTCACCGGTGCGCGGCCGGCCGGGGTAGTTCTCGGCGGCGATCACCACGGTGACCGCCGCACCGTCGCGCCAGCGCAGCGGCGGCTGTTCGGCGAGCCTGCCGGTGGCGGCGGCGTGCAGCAGCTGCCCGAGCGGGGTCTCCAGCAGGGCGAGCACCGCCTGGGTCTCGGGATCGCCGAAGCGGCAGTTGAATTCGACCACGGCCGGGCCGGCCGAGGTGATCGCCAGACCGGCGTAGAGCACCCCGGTGAACGGGGCGCCGCGCCGGACGAGTTCGGCCGCAACGGGTTTGACGATCTCATCGACGATCCGCTCGACGGTGTCGGCCGGCAGCCACGGCAGCGGCGAATAGGCACCCATGCCACCGGTGTTCGGGCCGGCGTCGTTGTCGCCGACGCGCTTGAAGTCCTGGGCGGGCAGCATCGGCACCACCGTCTCGCCGTCGACCAGGCACAGCAGCGACACCTCGGGGCCGTCCAGGAAGCGCTCCAGCAGCACCGGGTGCCCCGCGTCGAGCAGGGCCGCGGCGTGCGCCCGGGCGGCGGCCCGGTCGGCGGTGACCACCACCCCCTTGCCGGCGGCCAGGCCGTCGTCCTTGACCACCCAGGCCGGGTCCCCGACGGGCGGGCCGAACCGGTCCAGCGCGGCGTCGAGGTGCCCGGGGTTGTCCACCACCTCGTTGGCGGCGGTGCGCACCCCGGCGGCCTGCATGACGTCCTTGGCGAAGGACTTCGAGCCCTCGATACGGGCGGCCTGTCTGGTCGGGCCGAAGCAGGCGATGCCGGCGGCCCGCACCGCGTCGGCCACCCCGAGCACCAGCGGCACCTCCGGGCCGATCACCACCAGGTCGGCGCCGATCCGGCGGGCCAGGCCCGCCACCGCCTCACCCGAGGTGATGTCGACGTCGTAGGTGTCGGCGACGGCGGCCATGCCGGCATTCCCGGGGGCGGCGGCGACCGCCTCGACCGCGGGGTCGCGGCGCAGCGCCAGCACCAGGGCGTGTTCACGGGCTCCGGATCCGATCACGAGGACGCGCACGCCTGCCAACCCTAGTGGCCGCACCCGCCGCCGGTCACCGGCCCACCGCCAAAACTCCGGCCATACACCTTGCGCGTAGGTGTATGGTCGTAGGTAACGTGCTCCACATCACACCTGGAGGTGGTCGGATGACCGCGACAACAGCCGCCGCACGCTCCTGCCCGTTCGGACCGGGCTTCGACTTCACCGACCCGGACCTGCTGCTCTCGGGCATCCCGGTGCGCGAGTTCGCCCAGCTGCGCAAGACCGCGCCGCTGTGGTGGTGCGAGCAGCCCGAGACGATCTTCGGCGACACCGGCTACTGGGTGGTCAGCCGGCACGAGGACGTCAAGAACATCTCCCGCAACAGCGACGTGTGGTCGACCAACCGCAAGGGCGTGATCATGCGCATGCCCGAGGGCTCGACTCCCGATCAGCTCGAGGTCACCAAGGCGCTGCTGATCAACCACGACCCGCCGGAGCACACCCGGCTGCGCAAGCTCATCTCGCGGCTGTTCACCCCGCGGGCGGTCGCCGAGCTCGAGGAGAAGCTCGCCGTGGCGGCCCGCCGGATCGTGGCCGAGGCCAAGGCGAAGGGGTCCGGGAACTTCGTCGAGGACATCGCGATGCGGCTGCCGCTGCTGGCCATCGCCGACCTGATCGGGGTGCCGGAGGAGGACCGCGAGAAGGTCTACCACTGGTCGAACTGCGTCATCAACACCGACGACCCGGACTTCGACTCCGATCCCACCGCGGCCAACGCCGAGCTGATGGCCTACGCCTACACCATGGCCGAACAGCGCCGCCGCTGCCCGGCCGACGACATCGTCACCCGGCTGGTGCAGGCCGACGTCGACGGCGACTCGCTCGGCGAGCTGGAGTTCGCGTTCTTCTTCATCCTGCTCGCGGTGGCCGGCAACGAGACCACCCGCAACGCGATGACCCACGGCATGAACGCGTTCCTGGACAACCCGGCGCAGTGGGAGCTGTACAAGCAGCACCGGCCGGAGAGCGCGGTGGACGAGATCGTGCGCTGGGCCACCCCGGTGCACTGCTTCCAGCGCACCGCGCTGGAAGACGTGCGGATCGGCGATGTCACGGTGCGCGAGGGCGAGCGGGTGGGGCTGTTCTACAGCTCGGCCAACTACGACGAGGAGGTCTTCGACCGCCCCTTCGAGTTCGACATCCTGCGCGATCCGAACCCGCACCTGGGCTTCGGCGGCCACGGCGCGCACTACTGCATCGGCGCCAACCTGGCCCGGATGGAGATCCGGCTGATCTTCAACGAGATCGCCGACCAGATCCCCGACATCCGCAAGCTCGGCGAGCCCGTGCGGCTGCGCTCCGGCTGGCTCAACGGGGTCAAGGAACTGCAGGTGGCCTACGGCGACTGAGGTGCGGTTTCAGTAGCATTCGCGCATGCGCACGCACGGGTGGGGCGGGGCGGCGCCGGCCAACGACGAGGAGGCGGTCGAACGCATCCTGACCGCGGCGAGCCGGGCCATCGAGGACCGCGGCCGGGACTTCTCCATCGCCGACGTCGCCCGCACCGTGGGGGTCACCCGGCAGACCGTGTACCGGTACTTCCCCAGCACCGACGCCCTGCTGGCGGCGGCCGCCGAGCGCGCGGCCGGCGGGTTTTTGGACCGGATGGCCGAGCACCTGCGCGGCATCACCGACCCGGTCGAGGCCGTCGCCGAGGGCATCGCCACCGCACTGGAGTGGCTGCCCCGCGACGCCCACATCGGTCTGCTGCTGGTGCCCGGCCGCACCGCCCACACCGAGTCGGTGACCTCGGACGTGGCCCTGGATTTCGCCAACGCCATGCTGCGCCGCTTCGACGTGGACTGGGCCGGGCTGGGCTACACCGACGAGGACCTCGACGAGCTCGCCGAACACCTGCTGCGGGTGATCCAGTCGTTCGTCATCGACCCCGGCCGGCCGCCCCGCACCGGTGCGCAGCTGCGCGCCTACCTGCGCCGGTGGGTCGGCGCCGCGGTGGCGCCCCGGGGGTGAGCGCCCCGGCTACACCACCGTCAGCGGCAGCGACCGGCGCGGCGCGAACGCGAACGTCGCCCCGCCGCTGACCTTGGTGACCGCGACCTCGTCGAATTCCTTTGCCGGGGTGTCGGTCTCGACGATTCGGGCGATCCAGTCCGATGCGGTGCCGGTGACCTCGACGTCCAGCCGGGGGTCGACGGCCCGCACCACGGCCTGCAGCGGCCGGCGTTCCTCGGGGCCCACCAGCGCCACCCAGGCGCCGTCGTCGTGGGCGGCCGACGGGCGCACCCGGACCACATCGGGACCGAACTCCGCGTCGACGTAGGCGGCCGGGTTGACCAGCGGGTGCAGCCGCAGCACCGCCATCGCCCCCTCGATCCCGCCGGGCAGCCCCAGCGCACGGTGGATGCGCTCGGCGGCGATCCCGGCCAGCCCGATGAGCTGTTTGGTGCAGATCTCGGTGGCCAGCGCGGCGCTGTCGCCGGCGCGCCTGCGCACCGCCTGGCCGTAGGACAGGTTCAGCAGGTGCATCTGCACGCACACCTCGTCGGCGATGCGCACCAGCGCCGACTTCGAGAACGCGGTGAAGTCCAGGTCGGACACCAGCGGGCCGGCGTAGTCGGCCTGCCCCTCGTCGGTGGGGTCGATCGGGTCGAGCTCGAGCCGGGCGGCCCGGCTGGCGGCGATGACCTGAAGCACCGGGTGGTCGACCAGATCCGGGTTGGCCTCGTCGATGGTGACGGTCCAGGCGCAGTGCGGGTGCCGGTCGGCGGGCTGCCGCGGCGGGCGGTGCACCGGCCGGAACCGGGCCTTGCGGTTGGTGGCCGCGGCGGTCGCGTCGAAGGTGGGGTCCTCGATGTCGTGGCACATACCGCGCACGTAGGCCTCGCCCATCGGCTCGACGTCGAGCAGCGCGCCGCAGTGGTCGAGACGGAACTCGCCGTGGTTGCGGTCGAGCACCCGGTAGCGGAAGTCCATGAACTGCGGCGGCGCCCCGATGTCGAGCTGCATGCCCTTGAAGATGGTGGCGACGTCGTCGCCCTCGAAGTTCAGGGCGCGCTGCATCCGCTTGGTGTAGATGGGGCTGGCCCCCATCCACTCCTCGATCGCGATCCGCACCATCTCGTCGCGGCCGAAGTTGCTGATGCACCAGGCCATCCCGGAGCGGTCGATGAGCTGACCGATGAGCAGCAGCTCGGGGGCGAGCACCGCCAGCTGCGCGCGCGACAGCGCCGCGTAGTTACTCGTCATGGACCGTCCCGCCGGAGTGCATCTTCACCGCGGCGTTGACATTGGCCTTGCGGTCCTCACCCTTGCCCTCCGCGGCGGCCTTGCGGCGCCGCCGGATCACCTTGCTCACCGCGCCGTCGAGCTTGGAGCCCAACGGGAAACCCAGGTAGTGGGTGAGGAACACCGCCATCTCCTTGAGCTCCTCCTCGGTGAGCTCACCGTTGGCCAGCGCGGCGTTGGCCTGGATCTCGGCGAGGTCCTGGGCGCCGACGGCGGTGACCGCGGTCAGGGTCATGATCCGCTTGTCCCGCATGGACAGCCCGGGCCGGGTCCAGATGGTGCCGAAGAGATGGTCGACGGTGAGGTCGAAATAGGGGTCGCCCTCGACGTTCGGCATCTCCCAGCCGTAGACCTCGTTCATCTTCTCGAGGCCCTTGCGGCGCAGTTCGTCCATCTCCGTTACTCCTTCGTGTGTGGCACACCCAGCGCGGCCGCCAGATGCTGTAGGGCCAGCCGCGCCAGCGGCAGCTCCACCCCGGTCTGCTCGCCGAGTTCCAGTGCCAGGCTCAGGTCCTTCTCCCCCAGCCCACGGGTGTGGACGAAGGCGTTGTAGAGCCAGTGGTCGGGGGTCAGGTCGGCCATGTCGTCGCGCACGATGATCGCGCCCGGACCGCCGCTCTGGGCGTCGCTGTGGCGCACCACCCGGCCCAGTGCCTGCAGGTTCAGCCCGGCGGCCGCGGCGAGCCGCATCGCCTCGCAGGCCGCGACGTAGCTGGTGAACGTCAGCATGTTGCGCGCCAGCTTCATCCGGGTGCCCGCGCCCGGCGGGCCGGCGTGCACCACCAGCGACGCGAACCGCTTGAACGCCGGCTTGATCCGTTCGTAGACGTCGCGGTCCGCCCCCACCATCACGGCCAGCTCGCCCTTGTCCGCGGCCCCGCCGCCACCGCTGACCGGGGCGTCGACGATGTGGATGTCCCTGGGCCGCAGCTGCGCCGCGAGTTCTTCGGCGGTCTCCGGCCGGATGGTGGAGTGAATGGCGATGACCGTGCCCGGGGCGGCACCGGCCGCCACCTCGGCGACGACGTCTTGGACCTGCTCGTCGTTGAGCACGGTGACACTGACGATGCCGGCCCGCGCGACGTCGGCCAGGCTCGCGGCGCGCTCGGCGCCGGCCTCGGCCAGCGGGTCCATCGCCTCCGGGCGCACGTCGTAGACGACCAGCCCGCCCGGCCAGTCCACCAGACGCCGGGCCATCGGGGCACCCATGTTGCCCAGGCCGATGTATCCGTACCGCGGTTCGTCGGTCATGACCGGATGATCTGTCCGCCGTCGACGTTGAAGATCTGGCCGGTGATCCAGCTCGCCCGGTCCGACAGCAGGAACAGGCACATGCCGACCAGATCCTCGGGAGTGCCCATGCGCGACAACGGAATCTGCTTCACGATGTCGTCGACCATCTCCTTGGGCGTGGTGGTTCGGGTGGCCTCGGTGTCGATCGGGCCGGGTGCGATGGCGTTGATCCGGATGTTCATGCCGCCGAGCTCGCGGGACAGCTGCTGGGTCAGGCCGTTGATGCCGACCTTGGCCAGGCCGTAGAAGTTCGAGTACAGCCAGGCCGCCGTCGAGGACTGGTTGACGATCGCCCCGCCGCCGCGCTTGGCCATCTTCTTGTACACCGCCCGGGTGCACACCAGCGCGCCGTCGAGGTTCACGCTCATGAACTTCTTGTAGTAGTCCCAGTCGACGGTGATCAGGAAGTCCAGCTTCATCCCGCCGTAGATCGCGGCGTTGTTGACCAGGTAGTCGATGCCGCCGAACTCGGCCACCGTGCGGTCGGCCATCGCCTTGGCCGACTCCGGGTCCGACACGTCCACCGGCACGCCGATCGCGGTGCCGCCGTCGGCGGCGATCTGCTTGGCGACGGCCTCGGCGGCCTCGGTGTTGATGTCGGCCACCACCACCGCCGCGCCCTCCCGGGCCAGCGCCTCGGCGTAGGCCTGGCCGATCCCGCCACCGGCACCGGTGACGATCGCGACCTTGTCGTCGAACTGCCCCATCAGCGTTCTCCCTTGATCTCCAGCCTCGTTCGCCGTCACCCGCCCGCGCTACTGCGCTGCCGCGGCCCCGTTCTGATTTGCCGCTGCCGCGGCCCCGTTCTGATTTGCCGCTGCCGCGGCCCCGTCCTGATTCGCCGCTGCCGCCGCGATCACCTTGATCTCCGTGTACTCCTCGAACCCGGCCAGGCCCATCTCCCGGCCGAT
>NZ_CALDGS010000071.1 GCF_937941905.1 uncultured Mycolicibacterium sp.
TCGGCGCTGCTGCCGATGGGCGGGGCGGTGTCCGGGGTGGCCGGGCCGAACTGGATGCTCGTCGGCGACGCCGCGGCCTGCGTCAACCCGCTCAACGGGGAGGGCATCGACTACGGGCTGGAGACCGGCCGCTTGGCGGCCGGCCTGCTCGGCTCCGGCGACCTGAGCACGGCGTGGCCGGCGGTGCTGCGCGAGCACTACGGCCGGGCGTTCTCGGTGGCGCGGCGGCTGGCGCTGTTGCTCACCCTGCCCCGGTTCCTGCCCGTGACCGGCCCGGTCGCCATGCGCTCGACCCGGCTGATGACGCTGGCGGTGCGGGTGATGGGCAACCTGGTCACCGACGAGGACGCCGACCTGGTGGCGCGGCTGTGGCGGGCCGCCGGGGCCGGGTCGCGGCGGATCGACGCCCGGCCGCCGTTCTGCTGACTCAGTCCGCCGGTTTGACCGCGGCGTGCAGCGCGACGATGCCGCCGGTGAGGTTGCGCCAGCGCACCTGCGACCAGCCCGCGTCGGCGATCCGGCGGGCCAGGGTGGCCTGGTCCGGCCAGGCCCGGATGGACTCGGCCAGGTAGACGTAGGCCTCCGGGTTGGACGACACCGCCTGCGCGATCCGCGGCAGCGCCTTCATCAGGTACTCCAGGTAGACGGTGGCGAACAGCCGGTTCGTCGGGGTGGAGAACTCGCACACCACCAGCCGGCCGCCGGGCCGGGTCACCCGGGCCATCTCACGCAGCGCGGCGGTGTGGTCGACGACGTTGCGCAGCCCGAAGCTGATGGTGACCGCGTCGAACACCCCGTCGGCGAACGGCAGTCGGGTGGCGTCCCCGGCCACCTTCGGCACCGGCCGCCCCCGGCCGGCGGCGAGCATGCCGACCGAGAAGTCCGCGGCCACGCACCACGCCCCGCTGCAGGCCAGCTCCACCGTCGACACCGCGGTGCCGGCGGCCAGGTCCAGCACGGTGTCCCCCGGGCCGATGCCCAGCGCGGCGCGGGTGGCGCGCCGCCAGTACCGGTCCTGCCCGAGCGAGAGCACGGTATTCGTCAGGTCGTAGCGGCGGGCCACCGCGTCGAACATCGACGCCACGTCGTGCGGGTTCTTGTCCAGCGTCGCTCGGCTCACGGTGCCGACGCTACCTGCCCGCCCCGGCCCGCAGACACCGAGCGCGGGCGGAATGAATCGGGGCCGGAGTGACTTGACTCTGCTATGAGGCAAAAAGTGTGGTTCATCACCGGCGCGTCGCGGGGCTTCGGGCGCATCTGGACGACGGCGGCACTCGAGCGCGGCGACCGGGTGGCCGCCACCGCGCGCGATGTGTCGACGCTGGACGATCTGGCCGAGCGGTTCGGCGACGCGCTGCTGCCGCTGCGGCTCGACGTGACCGACCGCGAGGCCGACTTCGCGGCGGTCCGGCAGGCCGTCGACCGGTTCGGCCGGCTCGACGTCGTGGTCAACAACGCCGGCTACGGCCAGTTCGGATTCGTCGAGGAACTCTCCGAACAGCAGGTGCGCGACCAGATCGAGACCAACCTGTTCGGCGCGCTGTGGGTGACCCAGGCGGCGCTGCCGTTCCTGCGCGCCCGGCGCAGCGGCCACATCATCCAGGTGTCCTCGATCGGCGGGGTGACGGCGTTCCCGGAGATCGGGATCTACCACGCCTCGAAGTGGGCGCTGGAGGGGCTCTCGCAGGCCCTGGCCGCGGAGGTGGCGCCGTTCGGCATCCACGTCACGCTGGTGGAACCGACCGGGTATGCGACCGACTGGGCCGGGCCGTCCGCCCGGGTGGCGACCCCGCTGCCCGACTACGTCGCGGCGCACGCCGAGGTGGCCCGGGACCGCGAGCAACGCTTCGCCCGGCAGGGCGATCCGACGGCCTCGGCCGCGGCCCTGTTGCGGGTCGTCGACGCCGAGCAGCCCCCGCTGCGGGTGTTCTTCGGGGCCGCGCCCCTCGAGGTGGTCCGGGACGACTACGACGACCGGCTGCGCACCTGGGAGCAGTGGCAGCCGGTGGCCGTCCTCGCACAGGGCTGACCGCCCGCTGCGGACCGATCCCGGCCGCCGCCTGTCGCTAGGGTTACCGCATGCGGTGGTGGCGCGCGGTCGTGGTGCTGGTGGCGGGTGTGGTGCTCGCCGTGGCCGGGTGCGCCCGGTTCGTGCCCGGGACGGGGGTCGCCGACCTGCCGCCGGTGACCGTCTCCGACGACGGGTACGGCATCGTCACCGGGGATCCGGACGCCCCGGTGCAGCTGGAGTTCTACATCGAACCGCAGTGCCCGCACTGCCACCGGCTGCTGACCGAATCCGACGCGGCGCTGCGCGCGGCGATCGCGCTCGGCCGGCTCGTGGTCATCTACCGGCCACTGACGTTCCTGGACTTCGGCGACGACGACACCTCGGCCCGGCTGAGCAACGCGCTGTTCGCCGCCGTCGACCCGGGCACCTCCGCCCCGGCGTTCCACGATTTCCTCATCGCCCTCTACGACCACCAGCCGGAGTACGGCGAACCCGCACCGGACGACGACGAGATCGCCGGCTTCGCCGAACGGTCGGGGCTGCCCGCGGTGGCGGTGCAGCGGATCGCCGACGGCGACGTAGTGGTCGACACCGTGGCGATGGACGAGTTCAACGCCGACACCCTGCTCGAGATCACCCCGGACCGGGTGGCCACCCCCACCGTCGTCGACCTCGCCACCCTCGAGGAGGTCGACACCGGACCGGAGGACTGGCTCGACCGGCTGCTCGACGGCGCGTGAGCGGCCGTCCTCCGCGGCGCGTCAGGCGGCGCTGCACCAGTGCGACGACCACCAGCGCCCCGCCGGCGATCAGCCAGCCCACCACCGCGATGGAGCCGGCCGGGATGATCGCCAGGGCGGCGTTGCGGTCCCGAACCCGCACCAGATTCGGGTCGTTGACGTCGTATTCGACGTAGATGCGCATCCCGTTCTCGAGTTCGGACGGGTAGAGCACCCCCAGCTCCGGGCGGTAGGTGACCCGGTCCGGGGTGACGAACTCGATCGTCGAGCGGCGCGGCCCGGCACTGAGCACCTCGGCCTCGGCCACCCCGAGATGGCGTTCGATCTGCCGGTCGTTGCGCCAGGCCCCGAGCACCAGCAGCACGCTCTGCAGGGTGACCACGCAGGCCAGGACGATGATGCCGATCCGCACCCGGCGCAGGATCCGCTCGCTGCGGGTCTCCTCCGGTGAACCGGCCAGCCGCGGAACCAGGAAGTGCCACACGGCTTTCAGCCACGACCACAGCGTCGCCAGGGCGGCGGCCGCCGGTGCCGGGGCTTTCGCTGCGCTCACAGGCG